>JBGSTP010000003.1:0-4812 GCA_041736515.1 Pirellulaceae bacterium | reverse complement strand
GCTTCCACCGTCTGGCGACGATGGCTACGGGGTTTTTTGCACTAACAGCCGCTGAATTGGGCGATGTCGGCGACCCAGGTTTCAAGCAAAGTGGCTTGGTTGGCATTCCTGTCGACTTGTTCCGCAGCAATTAGGCAGCGGTTCCAGGCGAGTGTGGCACCGCGCGGACCGGTTTTCCAGTGACGGCAACATTCGCGACCTGTTGCAGCGGGGGCGGTCATGGCAACGCCCTGCGTATCGCCATCGCGATGGCAAAGATGCAAAGCGATATCGCGATAGAACTCGCCGGCGAAGCGGAATAGGAGCTTCAACCGTTCGCGCTTGACGCGAGCTTCTTTGCCCGCGGCATCGACAATGGCGCCACAGGTTTTGGCAATTTCAATCAGCGGCAACTGCGATTTGCTCAGCGTTTCCAGAAGGTTGTTGCGAAAATCGTTTAGCTCCTCATCGACCAACATTCTGGCTTCCGCCAAACTAGCTCCGCTCCCGGCCAGCAACTCGGCCTGACCTGGTGACAGCTCGATGCCTGAGCGTTGCAGCAAGGTTTTGACTTGTTCGGTCCCTAGGGAGCGGAACATCACTGCCTGGCATCGCGAGCGAATGGTTGGCAGTTGCCGTTGCAGGCTGGTACCGATCAGGATCAACATCGAGCCGGCGGGCGGCTCCTCCAAGGTTTTCAGTAGGCAGTTGGCGCCCTCGGTATTAAAACAGTCAGCGTCGTCGATGATGGCAATTTTTCTGCGTCCCCCATAGGGACGCATGCTGATGT
Source organism: Pirellulaceae bacterium (assembly GCA_041736515.1). GTDB lineage: Bacteria > Planctomycetota > Planctomycetia > Pirellulales > Pirellulaceae > Aureliella. Next base: position 4,043 of record JBGSTP010000003.1, on the reverse strand, counting down.
CGTGGCACAGACCCTCGCGCATGCGTTTGTCGCGCTCACCGATTAGCAACTCGATGGGAATAAAGGCTTTATCGGCGGGTTTAGCGATTGAAATCAGGTCGGGGTGTGTGTCTGCGTCCACTTGAACGCAATCCTCGCAATGACCGCAAGCAGTCAGCGACTGTGTTGCTGTGGCACGGCAGAGAAGTCCCTTGGCGACGAGTCTGGCAAAGGTGCGTTTGCCGATTCCATCTGGTCCCACAAAGAGAAAACTGGACGCCAATCGTCCGTTGGTCAGGGCCGTTTGAAACCACTGACGCTGTCGTTCGTGTCCAATCAAGTCAGCCCACTGCATTGAAAAGCCCCTGCATTGAAAATACTCGATGGATTGGGTGAAAAACGACAATTCCTGCTCTACGCCAGTAGTTAAAGGATTCGAGTATTGCCAACATTAATTTAAAGTTGAAGAATACTCGAACTCGCACAACGGCGTCATCCAGCCGTCGTGGCTCGGGGGATCGCAAAGTCAATAACATTGTGTCTCCATGCGAGCTCTGCGCCTTTGCGTGAGAATTGCTGAGGTACGTTAAAGGTCCCACACGAAGAACTGCGTAGGTCAGCCGCACCAAGGATGTTAGACTGCGAGATTTGTCGCCTGCGAGACTGTGGTTTGTCCCCTTGCGATGCTGATCGAGAGTGGCACAATTTCTTGTTTGCAGCGTCGCATAGACATTCTAACTTGTGAAACCAACGGGTGTAGAGTGTGCAAATCGGCGCAGGGGCGAAGACAAGTGGTGTGGATCAAATTTTCGATCTGCTGGCCGCTAGCTCAATTCAACACATCATATTTCATGCCTTGCAGGGACTCGCTGAGTGTAATGGCAGATCACAGTCCGCAGGAAGCACTAGGTCAGGAAACACAGAGTTCGGAAGCTCATACGCAGGAAATTCAAGCGAGCGGTACGTGGGGCGACTACCTCGCCTATGTCGCGCTGCGATGTGTCATCTGCGTGATTCAAACCGCTTCTTTGGAGACTTGCGATCGTTGGTGCAAGATTTTGTCGGTGGTGATTGCCGACTGGACCAAACTGCGGCGAGATCCGACCGATCCTAACTTGGAGCTAGTTTATGGCCCGCTGGGAGATGAGCAAAAATCGTTGTTGCGACGAAAGATGTGGCATCACCTACTGCTGATGGTTTGCGAAATAGCCCATGCACCGCGAAAGATTCATCGCACGAACTGGCGGGATCATTTTTACCTGCCGCATAAGAATGAAATGTTTAAGCAGATGATGGCGCCCAATCCAACCGTATTGGTAACCGGTCATTTTGGGAACTTTGAAGTCGCTGGTTTTTTTGTGGGCGTTATTGGTACGCCAACCACCACCATTGCTCGCCCGCTCGACAATCCCTATGTCAATCAATACTTTACCGAATTTCGATCGTTTGGAGGCCATCGGATATTGCCGAAGGAGGGCAGTTCGACGCAAGTACAGGAAGTACTCAAACAAGGTGGTACGCTGACTTTGCTGGCCGATCAGCATGCGGGGGCGAAGGGCTGCTGGGTCGATTTCTTTGGGCATCCAACCTCTTGTCACAAGGCCCTTGCGCTATTTGTGTTGACCGCGGATGCGCCGATGGTGGTCAATTACAACCGGCGACTAGACCGACCGCTGCGCTTTGAGATGGGGATGACTGGAATCGCGGATCCGGCGGATTTGAAAGCGGACAGTGTCCCCGAGTATTTGCAATCGGTGACCGATCTAACCAGTTGGTACAACGCCCGGCTGGAAGATGCGATTCGACTGGCACCCGAGCAGTATTGGTGGCTGCATCGTCGCTGGCGTGGGATTCCGCCAGCGCAGCTGAAAAGGCTCGAAGCCCGACGCCGCGGCGCGGCCAGTCCTTAGATTTCGCAGCCATTCCATCGCGTAAAGGCTTCGAGTGCGAAGAACTCGGGCAGGCCGATTTGATTGTATTTTTCGGCGGTACCTTTGTTGCGATCCTCGGCGCGCTGCCAGAATTCGCGCGGGTCGGCACCAGGGAATAGGGCTTCGTCCTTTTGGCTTTCATGCATAAAAATGGCTTGCCGCTTGAGCTCGATATCGCTGGGGCTGAGTGGAACGGCGATTTCGATTTCGTGCAGCGCGTACTCCTGCCAGGCACCGCGATAGAGCAGGACTTCAGGCAGAGGACGACCCTCGCGGCGCATATCGCCGAGCACGCACAGGATGGCTTCGGCGCACACGCGGTGGGTACCATGGGGATCCGCCAGATCTCCGGCGACGTAGATTTGGTCTGGTTGAACTCGCTCTAACAGCTCGCGAATGATGCGCGTATCCTCCTCGCCCATGGGACGTTTGGCGATCGTGCCTGTGCGATAGAACGGTAAGTCGAGAAAGTGCAAGTCCTCGGCTCGGCAACCAATGTGCAGTGCACCTGCGCGGGCCTCGCTCCAGCGGATCAGGGCTTTGATCTTGAGAATTGTTTCGTGATCGGGCTCGCCGGGTTTTTTATTGGCCAGACCGTGCGCGACCTGTTCTTGCACTTCCACCGATTTCTGCTGGTCGATCGAGAATAGGCGATTGTACTCAGTTACTAAATCCGTCACGCGTAGAGCATCGTGGTCAAACACGGCGATATTGCCATTAGTCATGTACGCAATATGGACGCGATGTCCGTCCTCGACGAGTCGAATCAGGGTGCCTCCCATACTGATGACATCGTCGTCCGGATGCGGGCTGAAGCACAAGCATGTCTTGGCCGAGTCTTTGTTCGCCGGATGATACTCAATTGTGTCCTGCATCCAGCGGAAGACTCGGTGCGAAATCTGTTGCGCTGGTCCATGATGTCGCAACAGTTGGTGAAGGTCATGTTGTCGGAAATCTTCATCATCCAACTTCAACAGAGCCTTGCCGGTTTGCTCGCACAACCAGAGCACAGCTCGTTTGATCAATGCCTCGCTCCACTCGACCTTGTCCAGCAACCAAGGCATGGAGACGCCGGTCAGTTTACCAGCGGCAGGAATGTCGAGCAGAGCCCGCGCGTCGACGTGTTCTTGCAGGTAAGAGGCCGGCACGCGATCGCTGATGGTTCCTTCGAGCGTCTCGGCGATGATCGTCGCTTTGTGTTCTCCCAATGCAAGTAACAGAACGTGCCGCGCAGCTAGAATCGGAGAAAGACCAACGGTCAGCGCCTGCAGCGGCACATTGGCTTCGCCAAAAAAATCGCTGGCGCAGGCTTGCCTAGTTATCGGATCGAGCGTGCATAAACGCGTACGGCTCTTCCGCATCGAAAACGGCTCGTTAAATCCGATATGCCCGTTTCGTCCAATTCCCAATAGCACCAGATCGAATCCACCTGCGCTCTGGATTGCTTCGTCGTAGCGGCGGCAGTGAACCTCAACATCATTGGCAGATATTTGGCTGTCTAAACAGTGAACATTCTGTGGTTGGATGTTTACTTGCTCGAAAAAATGATCCGCTAGCCAGCGGCGATGGCTTTGAGGATTATCATTCGAGATCCCGTAGAACTCATCGAGGCAGAAGATAATCACATTGGAGAAATCCAGCCCCTGTTCGCGATGCAGCCGAATCAATTCTCGATAGGTACCAACCGGCGTACTTCCTACCGGCAGGCCAATTACCGTGGTTTGCCCGAGGTCGGACCGTTCGCGAACCAAGCGGGCAACAATTTGCGCGGCATGTCGCGCCAGGTCTTTTCCAGTTTGGAAAACGAACGCTGGCATGTGCGTTCCGGCGATGGGGCGCGCTCGGTTGGCTTGGGAATTGGCAGGCGAAAATTCGATCGTGGACACTATGAGATCTCTAGGATGCACGTTGGATGGTACTTCATAACGCTTGGCGCACAACAGCAGCCGCGCTCGTTGCTTGTGTTCTAGTTTTGTCGATCGATCCTACTTCGGCAATCTTTAGGAACCGTTCAACTGCTGTTTTCCCCAAAGTTGACAGTTGAAATCCCACTTTTCACTGCAAACGAATCACTTTCACCACCCGTTTGCGAGGTTCGCTGGGCGGCATATCATTAGCTTTTCAGCACAACAG
>JBGSTP010000317.1:0-12641 GCA_041736515.1 Pirellulaceae bacterium | reverse complement strand
TCGCCTTGGGAAACAAGAATAGCGAACTGGCTATCTCCAATGGTGCGCTGAACCAGGCCAATTCGGAACTGAAAAGTACCAATGAAGAGTTGGATGTATCGAACCAAGAAAACCTTCGACGTAGCGAGCGTCTGCAACAGTATGTCCAGGAGGTCTTTCGGGAAATAAATAAGCTGAATCCCGCTGAAAATCCACGAATACGCGACTTCAAAGATAGTACTCTGAGCAAAACCTTGCCATTGATCGACGAATTCACTCGTGAAATTCCCGAGGGGGGACAAGGTGTCGCAACAAAGATTAGTGCGCTGTTGGAATTGGCGCGGTCCTATCGCGATCAGGGGATGGTCACTGAAGCAGAGGATTCACTCCTCGAGTCGGTACGTTTGGCTCGAGACCGAGTTATCGTACAACAAGGATCGGATGCGTCGCGAGGAAATCTCTGTCTGTGCTTGAAAGAACTGAGCCAATTACGACTCGAGTTCAAGCGGGACGTTGCTGCCAGTTTGGAGACCTTACGCGAGGCAGAGTCCCTCGCGGAGAATATGATCCGAGATTCTAAGGCGGCCCCCAATGGTCTTGGAAAGTTCCCTCAGTACCGCTCAGAGATCTTGCTTGCAGATATTCATCATCTCGTTGGAGTTGCCGCATTTAGGCAGGGTGATCCCGTCACCGCATTGGATGGCTACCAAAAATCGCTTGCTCTCAAAAAGAAAATTGTCGACAGCCTCAAGAATGGAACGGCATTTCAGGATCAAGATCCAGTTCCATCAGCCGAAGATCAAAAGCGATTAGCCGATAGTGTGGCTGCCAGCATGCCTATCGGTACTCTAGCATATGCAGCTGCACTGAATCGATGCGGACTAGCGGTAGACGCAGAACCGATTCTCCGCAAATCCTACGACCAGACTGAAAAGCAATTAAGCTCAGATCCACAAAACTTGATTCTGATACGTATCGTCGTCGGAACAGCTGGCACACTGGGAGAGTTTTTGGCTTGGAATGGACGGCTTGAGGAAGGGTTAAAGCTGTTCGAGCGTGCCACCGTACTTTGTGACTTAATGATGGAGGAGAATCAAGAAAGTGTCGAACTGCGTCGATCTGCTGCAACGGCGTACCACCGACGAGCACAATGGCTGCAGACACTCGATTCCACTGTCTACGAACAATTGGGGCAGAGGGGACTCTCACTACGGCAATTGTCCGCAGAGGCTGATCCCAAGAATGATCGACGTCAACTCGAATGGATGATTTCTCTTAGTCGCTTTGGAGAGATAGAATCTGCGGAGGCTATTGCCGATCGATTTTTTCAATCCAATGCCCGAGACACCGAGGTTCTAACGGAAATCGCCCAAGCTCTTGCACAATGTTCGGCGCGAGAACCTATGCAAGATGCAAAGAAGCAGTTTCAAGCGAAGGCGATTCAGGCGATTCAACAGGCGGTTCGGCATGGCTTCAAAGACTCGGTCTTCCTCGAGTCTGAAATCGACTACAAACCTTTGGCATATCATCCAGAATTCCAACTGCTTTTGAAAAACCTTAAGGCCAAACTGACGGCGGGCTGAGAAGGACGCCTCGATACTCAATTTATCTCGCGTCTATTTGGGGATTTTTATTTGCCACTCGGCTTCACTTTCCTGAAACGGAAAACGTTCTTTAATCGCCTCACCCGATCATCCCGTCAGAAACAGTTCGATTGGATGAAATCCATCTTCGGTTGGTTGACACGAATGACACCCCTGTCTAATTGGCCTACTGAGTTTTCTCCAGTTGCTGCCCAGTGATTGTTGCAATCGACAATGCACAACAAGATAGGGATGAAGGACGCGATCCTAAGACATTCAGCGAATATTTTTTGTTCGTCATCTATCTGACTAAATCAGGTACAACGTTCATCATGGCTAATGATGCTCTACAAAAAACTGTGTCGTGCGCGCGATGATAGTTTCCTTTGTTGGATCGATTTCCGCGTCAACTTTTCGCCAGTTGTGACCAGAGTTTTTGATGATCATGATTTCCACGGGTGCTTCGATCTCGCGAGCTTTAAGCTGCATATAGTATGCATGTTTGACTGGAATGGTCGTATCCTTGTCGCCTTGAATCAGCAGCAGCGGAGCGCTCTTACTGCTCAAATAGTTGATCGGACTGACTTCGCGATAGCGGGCAAGCTTATCTCTCGGCTCCGGTACATCGCCGAGTATGCGAGTGGAAAATCGGTCTTTGAAATCAGCTCGATCGTCATAGTTAAACAAATCCATTCTTTCAAAATCACAGGGACCATACCAAGAGACACCAGCGACCATTCGATACGAGACGTTCGCGAGCGATGGTTCTCCGGTCAATTGCTCGGGCGATGCCAACAACAGCATTTGCGCGATATGTCCTCCTGCAGAATCTCCCATGACACAAATGCGCATGGGATCAATTCCCAGCGACTCGCTGTTGTTTGCCAGGTAGCGAATGGCATCTTTGCAATCGATTACGCAGTCACGGATCGTCACCTTGCTATCCGCACTTGCGAGACGGTAAGACACCGGTGCAACGGCGAAACCCTCCTTGACTAACGCTTTGAAAACGTCTGCGAAAGATCCACTGGCAGCCTTATAGCGGTTGCCTGATGCCCAGCCCCCACCGTGAGTAAAAACAACCACTGGACAGTTTGCGGAACGTTTGGCCGTCGGGTAGTACAGATCCAGTTTTAGCTCTCTGCCAGAGATCTGTTTGTAAACTACCTCTAGCTTGCGTCCCCCCCCGGTTTCCAGATACTGAACATCCTTTGGCACGCGTGCATCACGGTTCTGGGTCTCGTTCTGTTGAGCCGATAATACGCTGACTGACAACAGCAAAAGCAAAATGGCAGGGATAGTCTGAGTTCTCATTTTTTCATACCAAAGAATAATATTGATTCCCAGTCCGAATCCTCGAGTGATCGGCTTAGTCTCCAATGCAGAACACTTCCTTTAAAGTTCTGGCATATAAATGGCTATCGACGTAGCTCAGGGAACTCAAGGTCCATGTTGTTCCGGCGGGGCCGAGATCATTGAGGGCCACAAGTGCTTTTTCCGAGAACTCGGCGGCTTGAGTGTCAATAACGTAGACGGTTCCGTTCATGATCGGGAAATACAAGTACTGGCCCACAAGGATGGGGCTGGCGGCAGAGACATGCCCCCAGCCGGTTCCCGTTGACCGCTTGTCCGACATCAGGCTCACACCGCGTGAGTTCTCTACGCCGATCGGGACCGCTGCCGATGCCTCCCAAATTAGTTTACGACTACCGTTTGGGAAAACCGCAACCTGATAAGGAACGTCCAGGTATTCGACCTTTCCCGAATCCAGATGGACTCGTCCAACAGCACTGATTTCGTGAGCCAGAAAGTAGTGCCAGGCACCAACGACGATATTGGTATGGTAGGTAATCAGTCGCGGCTTTTTGCCCGGTAAGTCGACGCCGCGCAGCAGCTTTCTAGCGTCGGAGCCAGGGACGTAACTCCATCGATCCACCTTTGTACGAATGTTCTGTCGGGAAAGCTCGCGACCAGTGTTTGTATCCAAGACGACATGATCGCTACCATCGAACGCGTAGCTGCGCTGTGCGTCCCAGTGGTTGTTGACCATCGGATTGATGCGCGTCATCTGCTTCGACCAGAGGGGAGTGCCTGCCCTCCCCGGAGCGAGACTGGTGAGAGTCAATCCGTACGGTACTTCGAGGGGACTGTGTGGCCCGCCACGAGCGTGCAATACTGCCCATTCTCCATTGCTCAATTGGCCGATCATTGGGGTGTTGTGAATCACAGTCCCTGAGTTTTCCACCCACAGGACTTTGCCTGTCGAAGCATCCAAGCCGTGAATGTAGGTCCAGATGGGTTTCGAATCGACGCCCGCGGGAACCGGGTCATCACGTTTGATTTCGAGTGTGGCAGCTTTATCCAATACTTCCACGACGAGCAACTGGTTTTGCCATAGTACCGGTTCTGCCTCTCGGTTGGCATGCCGCGTACGAGGCTTGTAATGTCGCAGCCATATCTGCTGGCCGTTCAAATCGTAGCACCCGACCGAACCACCGCGGTTGAAGAACCACACGCGCTCTCCATCGGTGATAGGAGCAAAGACTGTGGTGTCGCTGAAAACACCAGCGGTTCCCAACGATACCGTTCCTGGCAGCTCAACAGTCCAGAGAATTGCGCCGTTGGCGAGGTCGAGACAATAACCGACGATGTCGGTATTCGTTTGGGCCTGGTCGCTGGATTGGAGCGGCCTGTATGTGGTGAGAAAGCCTCTGTCTCTCCAAACGGTCAGCGAACTTTGTCCGCCTTCAGGAAGCGTGGTCCGCCACTTGATGTTCTTGTTCTCCGCGGCGCTCCAATGAACCGTAGCGGAACCCGCTACTTTCCAATTCGCGTTAGGACCAGCCGCCTGTGGCCAGTCGTCGCCGTAAGCGTTGCTAAAACAAAGGAGGCTGGAAAGGTAGGCCAGGGTTATCGCATTGAGGGAAAGATGCATTTTTGCGGAATCAGGCTTTCATTTAGGCGACACGAAACATGCCAACAACAAGAATCAAAAGTCAACGGTTTCACTTGGATCGGCCTGCATTTCGTGCTGGAGGTGTGGGACTTGGCAATGGAGGTGCCGTCGGCCGGGAATCCAAGGGATCAAAAAAACGCATGTTCACACCAACCCGATCGTAGTCGCCTAGGTCTTCACGCATCGATTCAACCAGCCCTAGTAGCTTTTCGACGACCAGTGGATTCTCGGCGGCGACATTGGTTGTCTCGCCCAAGTCTTGTCGCAGATTGACCAGAAAAGGACCTTGGAATCCAATTCTATCCTCGGGGGCAATGTGTGTGTTGCGGCTAAACGGGGCGACTTGGACCGGCTCTGCTTCTCGCGGCAAATGCAGTTTCCAATGGCCTTGGCGTACTGCCTGCAACTGAACTCGCAGATAGTAGTAATAGGCCTTATCCGGGTTCGCTTTATCAAACTCACCTCGAAAAAGGTGGCGAATATCTTCCCCGTCGATTACTCGATCGGATGGGATGTTGGCCTCGGCGAGCGCTGCGAACGTAGGCATGATGTCCATCGTTGTGGCAATGGACTCGCAAACCTTGCCAGCCGGGACTCGGCCTGGTCCCCATAGTATCGCCGGGACTCGAACTCCGCCTTCGAAGGTAGAGACTTTGCCGCTGCGCAACGCACCGGCCGATCCACCGTGACCACCCGGCAAATGTCCGTCACCGAAATCTTCGTTCTTAACTAGCCATGGTCCATTGTCGCTGGTAAAAAGGACATAACTGTTATCGGCTAAATTCAAGTCCCGGATTGTGTCAAGAACACGCCCCACATTGAAGTCGATCTCTTCAATCACATCACCGTAAAGTCCACGCGGGCTCTTCCCCTTGAAGTTACCCGAAGCATCCAGACGTGTATGCGGCATCGAGTGCGGGATGTAGACGAAGAACGGCTGCTCGCGATGCGTTCTGGATAAACGCAATCGCTTCGTCGGTGTAACGTTGCGTCAAAGTCGCCAAATCGGAGGAGTTTTCGATCAAGTCTTCGTTGCGATAGAGATTGGCAAAAGCGTCGTTGCTGGTCGGTGTTCCGTAGAAGTAGTCAAACCCCTGCCGTGTAGGGAACAGATCAAGAAAGAAGTCAGATTGCGAATGTTTGGCCAGGTCCCACTTTCCGATACACGCCGTTGCATAGCCACTTGATTTTAATACTTCAGCGACTGTCACTTCATCGGTGTGAAGAATCGGGTGGACTTGCTTTTGATTTCCGCGCTCCGCAACTCTTAGCGGATAACAACCTGTCATCAATGCAGCTCGGGACGGCCCGCATATTGGCTGAGCATAGAAGTCCGTGAACTTCATGCCCTGACTCGCCATCTCATCCAAGCGAGGAGTTCGTATGTCGGGCGAGCCAAAACAGCCAAGGTCCTGATAGCCTTGATCATCGGTGAAAATTATGACAAAGTTGGGCTTCGTCGTCGCGTTTGCCAATCCCATCATGCCGTACACCATGAACAGAAATAAAATCATCGTTGGTGTCTGCATACAAATAACCTCTTAGCGGCGCACAATCGGCTGTGGCTTCCAAGCCTGTCTGCTTCGGTGGTGAGTGCTCGTCGCGGGCAAAGCAATAGCCCGCACTCACGTTTCACGTACATACCGTTCGATGTTCGCCCAAAGTTCCGCATCTCGGGCGCCCGCCAGGCTGCGACTAATGCTCCTTCGTGCTTTATCCCCGTGTGCCAAATGAACCAAGAGAGGTTTCATTTGGCTTTCTTCTTTCTAGTTTTCGTGGGACCAGCGTCCGTCGCGGCTTCCGTATTGGGTGTTGGCATCAGGGCACCGACCTCCTGTCGCCAAGCAACAAGTTGCTCGTGCAGCAGGCTGGCAGTCTTCGGATCTTGTTCCACCAGGTTCGTCTGTTCGCCGATGTCCTGCGCTAGGTTGTACAATTCCAACGCGCCGTCCTCGTACCACTCGATGAGTTTCCAGTTACCTGCGCGGATTGCACCATGCGGTGAACCACCCTGGTTCGAGTAATGCGGATAGTGCCAGAATAGAGGTTTGCCGCGCGGCGTGGCTTCGCCCTTGAGAAGAGGCAGGAAACTGACCCCATCAAGATGTTGCTGCGGCTCTAATTTCAGGCCAGCAAGCTCCAGCAGGGTTGGATAAAAATCGGTACTGATCACGGGAACATTGCAGGTCGAACCAGGTTCCGTGATACCCGGCGCGACAACAATCAGCGGCTCGCGCACCCCGCCTTCGTAAGGCCAACCTTTTCCACCGCGCAATGGCAGGTTCGACGTAGGCCAGCCCTCGGATGTGGAAAGTCCACCGTTGTCAGACATGAAAACGATAGTGGTCTTCTTTTCGAGCCCATTTTCCCGAAGTGCCAACAAAACGCGGCCGATCCCAGTATCCAATTGCTCAAGCATCGCTGCATATTTAGCATGGTTCTGCACCAATCGCAATCTACTTTTCCCTTCCTGTCCCCAGGCATCCGGCTCCGCACTCTTGGCTTTCAGTTCGTACTTCGCCACAAGGTCTGCACGCGCAGCAATTGGTGTATGCACCGCCAGAAATGGCAGATAAGCGAAAAAGGGGCGATCTTTGTGATCACCAATGAACTTAATCACATCTCGAACAATGCGATCCGTTGTCTTGGGATCATCCTGCTTGCCCGGCAGTGGCAAGTCGGACGGAGGATAATAGAACTGTCGATCGCCTTGCAAGTCTTTCGCAAAACCCTGTGCCCGTGGAGAATACTCTCCGATACCGAGATGCCATTTGCCTGTGAAGAAAGTCGAGTAGCCTGAATCGCGCAGCGCCTCCGCGATAGTCAGTTCCTCGAGCTGAAGATGATCCCTGTTCGGAGCAGGAGATAGTTTACCCGCGCGCGATCCTCCAATGAAGTTTGTGATACCAATGCGAGGCGGATATTTCCCTGTCATAATGCTGCCTCTGGTTGGCGAACAAACACAACACGCCGCGTAGCCCTGCGTGAACTTCATTCCCCTCTGCGCAAGCGAGTCGATATGCGGAGTTTCGTAAAATGTTTTCGGATTGAACGCACCGACATCCATATACCCTAGATCATCGGCCAAGATGAAAACGATGTTCGGTTTGTCCGCGAATGCACTAACGCTCATTGTTGCCGACAAGCACAGTAGAACGAGCAGAAGATTTTTCATGGTGATGATTTTTAAAAAAAGGTTTTGACTGAGTGTCATACTCTGTAATCCCCGCAACACTATTTTGCCCCATGGTTTCTTGAACTGAATTTGAGGCTTTTCCCCCAAGCTTGACAGCTCGCCGCCTAGTTTGATGCGCTGCAGCACACCGCTAGCAAGCGACCTCATCTGATAAAGTCTACCAACCAAACGATCGGCGATCGGGAGTCATCTAGTTTTCACACTCCCCAACCTCCGAGCATTGCAGGCGAACGTTCTGAGTTAGTTTGTATAGTGCCGCCATGTAGGACCAGTGTTGCCGGGCGACGGCATCCCGTGAAATTGAGTCGTGGGGTCGTCACATCCAGCAAGCGAAAGTTCACTTCGCGGAAATCCATCGATATCATTCTCGATACTGGAATTCACTCGAGTCCGGATTGCGTCCGGACTTTGGGGGCGAAGTAGACTATCCTTGGATCGTTTTAGTCCAAGTTGACGTGTTTCAAACTCAAACGGCTGACCGACGTCTTCCTTTTCAGACTGCAGAAGATTTCCTTCCCACACGGTGCCTTCAGGCAGTGTGTGGACACGACATACCTGCCACTTCTCTGGCTGCACGGCATTGTGAGAGATTCTACAGTCAACTGGACTGGCAGACTGCTGCTCGCTTGCTCCGAGGCCAAGCTCTAGTGTGACCTTACAGTCCACCAAGGTGTTATGGGAAACGATGGTTCCGACGACTGGTGCGTAGCTATTTAGCTCACCGTTCGGAACACCATTCATTAAACTGATGGCCGCACGCTCTGCATCACCTCGAAGTCCTTCGAAGTAGTTATTGGTGACAATGTGATCGCGCCCAATCACACGTACACCGCCCGTGCCGGGTGACTTTCGGCCTAGGAAAACGTTGCCATCTACCCTACACCGGTGTCCATGACGAAGAGTCAGTGCGCCAGAACATTCGTCGAAAACATTGTGTTGATAGATGTTATCGCAAGATTTATTGGAGATGATCTCTGCTTCTCCATCGCAATGGCGAAAGTAGTTTTCGTCGACGATAGTCCCGCTGGTCAGTTCTGAAACTTCGCTCGTCCCAATGCGAATGGTTTCGCCACCGTTCTGCCCAAGTTTCGGTCTCGGGCCAAAATAATTGTGGTCGATCCGGTGATTCCCATGCTCGTCTCCGCCCCACACAACCACAGTGGTGCCACGACCCTTCTTTCCAGCAAAAAAGCAATGGTCAATTCGGTTATTCGTCCCATAGATCGACAGCCAACGACACTCGTCACCTGTCTCCGCATCAGCTGTCTGCTCAAAGACGCAATCGGTGATGCGGCAGTTGTGTGCAAGTCGCGCGCTATGGGATCGAAGTTGAACTACATCGCTTATGCCAATCACATTCCGAAATACTATTCCCGTGACAACCACATAATCTCCAGAGAATCGCAATTCGGCTTCGCCCGATAGAACGGCTCCCCCAGGAGATTCAGATCGAATGTAGATCGGCGACTCAACTTTACCAGCCAGCCGATCAAACGTTAGCTTAACGCCGTCCCATGGACCATTACTCAGTATCACCGAATCCCCAGCTTCGAGCGACCTCGCGACTAGGCTTACGTCAGAGGACGGCGTTATCCGAAACTCTTTTCCATAACACGGTGCAATGAATACAAGAAAGATCTGCAATATGCTGGCTGTGAACGAATTTGAAGTCTGGCGATTCATCTGTAATTGGCGTCTGTGTTTGTAAGTAAGTTTTGAAATCTCCGAGGCGCAAAACATGAGTCACTTGGCCAGGAACTGAGGTCGCTCACGATCGGTACTCGCTCGCATTATATCCACTCAAGCGAGCCTTCACGAGTTGCCTAAGTCCGATGTAATTGCATGTGCTATTGAAGGCCGAAATCAAGTTGACTCCTAGCTTCGGTGGATTGAGCCATTTGGCAACAGATACCGCGAATGGACGAAATAGGCACCTACGAATTGGCCACAGCTCGTCTCAACGTGAAACCGTTTCCAAATGTCTTTGGTCCGCTCGAGGCTCCATTCGAACCGGGCATTTCACAATAATCCGCAGTCGAGAGCCACGGGTGAGTGAGTGGCCGTTGATGAGATTTGTGTTTGGCTTGCTGAGTCGAAAGATTATTGGCAGTGCTAGCAAACGTCGCGTCGAATATTCGTTTCTATTCGTTCGTCCCAACGGAGAGCAACTCGCCCAGATCGCCGAACTTCTTGAATTAGTCAGTATTCGACCTGTGGTCGATAAAACATTCTCGTTCAATTACGCGAAAGAAGCGTTCGCCTATCTCGAACAAGGCCGAGCCAAGGGCAAGGTAGTCGTTCAATTGAAGTGAGTCGAATTGACGATCAGGGCTCCATCACCAATGTAACCGGAATCCATGGACAGAGTTTCGTAGCTTGAATCGCGATCGAAAAGAAATAAAATCCCTCTCCTCGTGTAACATCTGGGGTGAGTTGTGGCATTAAGGCTATGAACGGTGGCGTTTAGCGAGAGTGTCCATTTTCGATCTTTTTTCTCCACAAGCCAACAGTGATTGGATAAGTCATGGGGCCAAACACAATGCTCTTCTTGCGCATCGCGATCAGTGCGTTTCAGTTGCTTTGCATTTTGCCATTGCTGTTTGCCATGTCCCAAGCCAACCCGTTGATTGCTGCGGTGCAGGCAGCCTGGAGCGGAAATGCATCGATCTCCGAGGTTTGTTGGAAGATCCTGCCTGTTTCAGGGCCACTCTTCTTAGCGATGTTTGGTTTCCTATGCCTAGCAGCCCTGAAACAGACGATAAAACAAGCACCGCAGGACGCAAGTCAGCCTTGGCTAGCCAATCCGATGTGGGTTGAAAAGCACATTCGATTGAACAATCGTGGCCAATTTTGGAGCGTGGTTTCAGTGCTGGCCTTTTACGTCGGAATCGTAGTGCCGTTCTGTGTTGGCACGCAGAAGACTGCGTTCTTGATATTTTGCGCAGCGTTCGGTCTGGTGCTGTTGCTGATCGCTCGAGTGTTTTGGCTGAACCGTCGGTGGAATACGGCTGAACTGCGGATGGCCACTCTCCCTGGCGTGATTGGCGGACCATTTTCCGGAGTTGCGATTCTGCAGCAGGCGTTCCCTGCTGGAACGGCGTTCGATGTATGTTTGAAATGTGAGGTTAGTCAAAGCGTTCGAAAAAAGGGGTGGAGTAGCACAGGTGAGAGGACCAGAGGCTCCGAAACAATTTCGCAGACGGTCTGGAGTTCTACTCTGTCGATCGACAAGCTCTTGCCAGCCGATTCTCCCAACCGAACTCTTGTTCCCTTTGGCTTTGCCATCCCTATTGATTGCGAACCGACAAGCGCCTGGCAAAGCAGTACTCGCAAGCTCACAGCATGGTATTTGGTTGTTAAGGAACGAAACAAAGTCGGCTTTGGCGGAGCGGTCTTTACGGTTCCTGTTTTTGTCACACCCGCAAGTAGTCCAGACTATGTGCTCGACCAAGAGTTCCTCAAGCCCTTCGAGGTTGCAGTGGATGTCGAGGCGGTTCTTGCTCGTGCCGGATTGACGCAGGAAGTAGTAGCGGGCGGAGGTCAGCGGCTGGCCTTGGAAAAATGGGATTCATCTGCTGCATTTTCGATGGCGACTACCTCCCTGTTTTGCATCGCCCTCGTTGTCGCGTTCTTGTGGACCGTTCGCCCGTTGATGGGAGCCGTATTCGCTGCGTTGTTTCCGGGAGCTCTGCTAGTGACAGTCCTGTACTCATTGCTTGATATGCTACTGTGGAAGAGTACCGTGCAAGTAGACCGAAACAGTATGCGGTGCCAAAGCGGCTGGAGGGGATTCCAAAAATCGCTCACCTTTGCTGAGGAAGAAAGGCCCGTTTTTTCGGCCAAACTCGATCGCCTCAAGGAAAACGGAGAATGGTATCGCGTTGATGTATGCAAAAGAACGACAAATTCGGAGTTTAATGAGGAATTCTTCGACGCGATCCCATTGGTCAGAAGGCTGGATGGTCGTGCGGAAGCGGAAGCCGTAGCCAACTGGTTCGACCAGCATTGTCAAACTGCAGCACTGGGCGCAACGGTTTGAACTTCCTACATGCCGTTGTAGGAACATAGGGGTCAGGAGCGCTCCTGCCCCCTTTATGCCTCTCAAATCAGTCGCAGAGTACGGCATGTCTGCTGATAGGAGACTTCGAGTTCCAGCGAAATGGCATGGTCATTGTCCAGCCAGATCGGTAAGACGGGCAACGTTTGGCCGACCACCATGGGGTACGCCCACGACTCAAATCGCGAACGTGTGGCCAGAGCGTGACTGCGACCGGTGACGGCATAGGTCGAGGGTGGACCTGGCGCGAACGCGGGATCGGTTTGACCGAAGACGTCAAGCAGTTCGCAATACAGATTGAAGTGTTTTACTGTCACTAGATCGACGATCGAAACGCAAATTTTCTTCTGCAGTAACGCCGCACATTTCGTGACAAATGCCTGACGAGTTTCCGGGCGATCCTTGTTGGCCGGGCTGACAATTTCGATGGCGGCGACCAATTCGCGACCTCGTTGTTGGTCAAAGATCAGGACTTCGTATTCGTAGATTTCCGTTGGATCAAGCTCCAGCGTCAGCGTCGGTTCCGGCGGATCCCAGACGGCCGTCGCAACTCCGGAATCTGGAACGTTCGATTCAAATGCACGTGTTTCGCTAACATCGAAAGTGCAGATATCGACTTCAAAATTCTTCCCTAAATGCACGCGAGGCTCGGCGGTGTATTGTTCAGGAAGTGATTTACACAAATCCATGACCATCAGCGCAGGCCACATTCCGTGAAAGCCTTCCCAGGAACCTCTGTTGACAATCGGCGGGCGAAAGTGATCTAGCAATGGCATCGATAGTCTCCTTGAAGTCCATTGTATCCAATACCCCCTCCGTCGCGAATACAGTTCGCTCGTTCCCAGGCTCTAGCTGGGAAACAATTGGTTG
>JBGSTP010000297.1:0-9314 GCA_041736515.1 Pirellulaceae bacterium | reverse complement strand
CGGTTCTGAGAGGGGTTGTTAGTACAATTGAGTATGGTAGTAATATTGAGACACCACAAAGAGGAAACTCGTGGCAACAGCTAAACACAAACCACCACCTAAACTCAAAAGGCTACTTCCTACTCGCCCGACGCCCGCCGTCTGATTCCGAGATCGAAGTTCTTTTGGATGTGTTCGATTTGGCGCGGCAGAACGAACTCACCTATCCGGCCGCCTTGCGTTTAATGTTTAAGGCAATGCTCATATCTCCTCAGTTCCTGTTCATTACTCCAGCTGAGAATTTTCAGCATATCGGCGCGGAGATTGTGCCTCTCGATGACTACCAACTCGCCTCGCGTTTGTCTTACTTGCTCTGGGCTACGATGCCCGATGATGAGCTTATGGCGTTGGCGGACGCGCGAACGCTGCACGAGCCGACGGTCCTAGCGGCGCAAGTGAAACGCATGTTGGAGGATTCTCGTTCCCGCGCGTTGTTTGATGGCTTCGGCGCACAGTGGCTTGGAGTTGGGGGGTTGGAAGACAAGCCGTTTGATTTAAGCAAGTTCCCGGAGGTGACAGCTACTCTGCGGGCTTCAATGATTGACGAAGCGCGGTTGTTCTTTGAGAGTATTGTGCGCGAAAACCAAAGTGTCGCTCGCTTTATCGACAGCGATTACACGTTCCTGAACGAAAGCCTGGCCTCCATCTATGGGTTAAGTCAATCGATCAGCGGTCCGAACATGCGCAGAGTAGTGTTGAACGATAGCAATCGCGGAGGAATTCTAGGTATGCCAGGAGTCCTAGCCGCAACATCTTTGCCCGATCGTACCAGTCCGGTTATCCGAGGCGTATGGGTCCTTGAGCAGGTGCTTGGGGAACATGTGCCCACGGCTCCGCCGAATGTTCCGGCATTAGAGCAACAGGATCAGCAGTCGATTGCCAACCTTACTCTGCGTGAACGAACCGAACTACACCGGAGAGACCCAGTGTGCGCGAATTGCCATAAGCTACTTGATCCGATTGGCTTTGGTCTAGAAAACTTCGATGCCATCGGCCGTTGGCGCGATCAAGACGAGAACAAACAACCAATCGAATCTTCGGGAGAGCTTCCGGATGGCAGCCGTTTTTCGAGCCCTCGTGAATTGAAAGCCATGATCGCCGCACGCCTCGACGACTTTTCTCGCAATCTAACAGAGAAAATGTTAGCATATGCTCTGTGCCGCAAGCTAGAAGGCTATGACAAAATCGTGGTGGATCAAATGATGCAGGACATCGCACGGGATGGCTACCGCATGCAGTCCCTGGTGGCCGCCGTTGTTACCAGCTACCCCTTTTTGAATCGTCGAATAGAAGAGTAACGCAAGTAGAGGCTATTCTTTCGACCAAAGAAACACAGATTCCACTGAGGACAAGTTTAGGCAAGTCGTTAGAGTACTTGTACTTATTTTCATCGTTGCGGAAGAAAGCCAGTTCTCCCAAGAAACGAAGCCAGAGTTGCCGGACCGACTGTGCGTCACCCTCCGTCTATCGAGTAAACAAAGGTTACACCAATGTCCAAGCACACAACCATCGATCGCCGAACCTGTTTGAAGGGTGTGGGAACTGCACTTGCCCTGCCATTGTTAGCAGCCATGGGGCGTGCAGAGACAAACGGAGATAAATCGTCGAAACCACCAGTGCGCCTTGGCTTTATGTACATGCCGCATGGCGTGATCATGGATCAGTTTTGGCCAGCGGACGCGAATAGTTTTCTCCAATCACCACCTCCGGCTCTCGATTCCCTGCGTCCGGTACTCGATCAATGCCTAATGATGAGGGGCATTGCAGGTGTACCCAACGGTCCATTCAAAGGTGCGCCACATGCGCTCGAACTGTCGACGTGGCTCACGGCCGCACTGCCGGATCCGGCCAAACGCGATGTGATCAGCATTTCGATTTCAGCCGATCAGGTCGCTGCGTCAGCTTGGGGAGCATTTACAGCATTGCCTTCGTTGGAACTGGCCACGATGCCGCAGACTTGGAAAGAAAACCAAGCCGGATTGAACGAGGCCTACTATTCGCATTGTAGCTTTAGCTCTCCGACTCAAGCGGTACCGGCCGAAATTGATCCGCGCAGCGTACTCAAACGCTTATTCAATAAGCAGGAAGTTAGCGGTGGGACGTCATCTAGAAGCATAAACCCATTGGACCGAAACATGTTGGACCTGGTGCTTGGAGGCGCGCGCGATTTGCGGCGCACTTTATCGCCGGGCGACCAACGCAAACTAGACGAGTATCTGGACGGGGTGCGTTCGGTGGAAAGGCGGATTGCTGCCATTGAATTGCGTCAGCAGGAGGCCGCGTTTGAGAAAGCCGGTGTACGATCGAGTCGCCGAAACGAAGGAGACGCTCCGCCTATCGAAATTAGGATTCCCGAGGGAGACAAGCGTAGCGAGTACATGCAAGTGATGTGCGATTTGAACGTGCTAGCATTTCAAACCGATACAACTCGCGTGTGCACCTATATAGGCTCGACGCCAAACGGAGTGTCGTATCCGGAGCTTGGATTCAACGACCAACATCATTCGACGACTCATCACAACAACGAGTCCGAGAAAGTTCGGAAAGTAGCCGCGATCACTGCATTTAACATTGAGCAGTTTGCTTATATGGTAAAGAAAATGCATAGCCTGCAAGAGGGCGACGGTACGTTGCTGGATAATTGCATCATGCTGTGGGGCTCCGGACTTGAAGACGGCGATCGGCACACTCGAGAAAACCTTCCCTTCATCATTGCGGGCAAGGGAGGGGGTGCGATCAACACAGGGCGTTTCCTGCCGGACGTAAAAGGAAACCAAGGCGACTTGCTGACGACGTTGCTGACATGCGCGGGAGTTCCGCTGGACCGTCCGATCGGAATTGCAACGAAGCAAATCAGCGAAATTGCTCGCAAAGGTTAGGCAGTGATAATGGTACGAAATGCGAACACAGGAGGGGCAGATGATGACTTTTCCACGGTTGTTTTCTGTTCTTACGACAATGATGGCCATGCTAGTTATGAATGTAGATGTGCCCGCAGCGACTGTCGAGGTAGAAACTGACCAAGGACGAATCGCTCGTTGGTTCTACGCGGGTAAATTGACCGAGGGGAGTAGCGAAGCGATCGCCTACGTCGCGAAGCACCCCGACGATGCCAACGCCCAGTTTCAGCTCGGAGTGCTTAAGTTCCTACGGGCGGTGGAGCAATTCGGGCAGGCACAATATCGCTTTGGGCTTTCGGCCGGCAATACAGTTTTTGTTCCTTTTGTCCGTATCCCCGTGCCGAAAAATGACGCCCCAGATGTGATCGGTTACGAGGATATACGGCAAGTCCTCCTGCGACTTGTGGACGACCTTGATGACGCAGAGCAATCGCTTGCCAACGTGGGTAAGGCGGAGGTCAAGTTCCGCATTGACCTTCGCAAAATCTACTTTGACTTCGACAACGATGGCCAGGCTGGTGAGGAAGAGTCTTTGTGGAGCGTGTTTTCCATAATTAACCACCGCGCCGCCCGCGATGCCCCAGCCGACGCGGTCGTGGCGTTTGACAACGGCGACGTCGATTGGCTGCGAGGCTATTGTCACCTGCTCGAAGGCATGGGAAACGCCGTGTTGGCGCATGACTTTGAGGAGTTGCACCGGCGTTGTGGGCATCTGTTCTATCCACGCGTGAAGTCACCATACGCGTTTCTCGAGCATCAGGGAGGCGAAAACCCTGGTTGGTCCATCAATTACGTCGCCGATCTGCTTTCTCTAGTGCATTTGATTAACTTTGAAGTGGTTGAGCCAGAGCGGATGCAGCTCGCTCAGACGCATCTATTGGAGATGATCAAACGAAGTCGGGCGTCGTGGGAGAAAATACAAGCCGAGTCCGACGACGATAGCGAGTGGCTGCCGGGCCCCAAGCAAAACGCAGCCCTAACCAGCGTCCGCATCACCGGTCCGATGGTCGAGAGTTGGCACAAGTTTCTTGACGAATCTGAATCGCTACTCACCGGCAAGAAGCTGGTCCCATTTTGGCGATCCACAAAGGCAGAGGTTGAGGCCGCGACAGCGAAGGGGCTAAACCTGCATCGCATCTTCAACGAACCCCGCCGATTCGATCTGGTCCTGTGGGTGCAAGGTACCGCCGCCGTCCCTTACCTCGAACAAGGAGAACTGACAAACCAAGACGTCTGGACGCAACTCACCGGCGCCTTCCGCGGCCAGTTCTGGGGCTTTGCGATCTGGATAAATTGAATCAATGACTCAGAGCCTGCGAACGTACCGTCGACGTTTTTGCTTCGCGTAACTCACAGTCTCGCACGTATCGTTGCGGAGCGCTAGCCCTTTACATCCTTCAGAGTTTGCGCTTTCAGATTATGCCCTGCGCAAGAGACGATTGTTGCCAGCAGTTCGGCTTGAGTACCTTCGAAAGCCCAGTCGCACTATATTTCCCACGTCGGTACTCTCAACACTTCAAAGACAACTGGTGCTGACCGGCCCAGCGATTCGTCGGGTTGTTGTCCCCAAGCCACTGCCGCGCCTAAAAGGAAGGCGACCAAACAGAACACGCAAGACTTCATGATGGATTTCTTCGAATTGTGTGAGTAGCGCCCAAGTGGTAGCAAGCTAACGGTCAGCAAAGCTTATAAACATCATCACCAACATTGACGCGAGACCGATTCTTCAAGTCGTTGCGCTAATCAATTCCATGCTCCAGTGCGATTCGCTCGAACTGGAGTACCAAGTCAGCAACAGGTCTCATCTACTTTTCTGCGACAGTCATCTTGAGTTCCTTCGAAAAGTCTGCACTGCTACTGACCGTGTGGCCAATTACCATGACCGTGAAGTCCCCCAAGGCGGCATCGCTGGCTGCTTTGAATTTGAGTGTCGCGTCCATGCTACCGTGCTTGATCGAGGGAATAGCCGCTGCCAAAGTTACACCCGCAGGCAAGCTAGAAACGTCAATCGCAACTTCTTCCCGGAAATCCTCACCCCGATTGATTCCGATTAACACAGTCTTCTCCGCACCCTGCGTGAGAGCGACGGATTCAAATGGCACGCTCAGGCTGAATGTCTTATCTGCCTCACCGGCGATGGGTTTCTCCACGACAGGCTTCTTGACAGTCATCGTCGGTAGGGAGCCGTCTTCTGTTGAGGAGGCTGATTCTCGACCCGTCGGGGAGGTATCACTGCAGCCAAAGGCTGTAGCTATCACTAGAACACATATACCAGTTGTCAACATCTTCATGGTCAATTCCATTTTCTAAAAATAGGTGAGACGCATTCACCCCGCAGTGCGCGGAGTCATTACGACACCAAGTAATTACAGATTTGTAGAACGCTTCGACTAACCGTCGGTAACCGGTTGAGATTCAAACCAACCAACCACCGCTCCCAACTTTGTAACGGCGCATTCGCTGATCATCGATGGAAGTCAATGACGATTGGCCGTGTTTTTCACAATCCGCCGCGTGAGCGCGGGATCGATTGTAGACCCCACAAACACGACGCAAGTCGTTCTCTCGATGACGCTTCGGGTTGCGATCATTGAGAATGTGCAACCTCGAAGCTTGCATGCGATTTTCGCGATTTGACTAACCTCCTGTTGCAGGTCAGATGTCAGTATCATTGCTCGTAGTCGAAAAAGAAGGCCATGTAGCACACACCCATGGTGCGATACACCACTATGCTGAAGGACGAACGCCACCGGCGATCGTCTTCCCACTAAGCCTGTTTCCGGTCGCGAATTCTTGCGCTGAACGTTGCCGCTAAAAGCAGCCCTTCTTGACGTGTTCCGCCAGCAACTTCTTGAGCTGCTGGATATTCTCCAGCTCTTGCGTCTTCAAACTACGCCAGAACTTCTGCAAGCTTTCCTGGCCATCAGCATTCGCGATATATTGGTCAAAACGCCAAACGCCGTCCAGCCGTCCGCCAAGGTCATGAATCAGGTCGTGATCGTGATTCTCACAGCCTTGAGTCTGTCCGATAAACTCATATTCCGTTTCGGTTGCAATTTTCATTGACATGTTAGCATTCGTTCTTTGAGAGAGTAGAGAAAGTTTTTTTGTAGTCCTGGACGCTGAGACAAACTAGTTATCGCGGCCAGTCTTGAGGTCGATGTTCACGCCGACTCTATTGGCGTTTATGCTTACGCCGTACCGCTTGTGCAGGTCACTGGTGAAATTTTGATCAGCAAAGTTGGGCCAGTGTTCTTCATCGAATCCCGTCGAGCCTTCAAGTTGTTTTTGTGTCACATCCAGCACCACGATAGTTTCGTCTCGGCTGTCTGGATGTTGCTGGAATTTGAATGCTGCAAATGGCACTGCAAACTTCTTATTACCAACTCCGAGAAATCCACCGTAGGTAACAGCTGCGTAGCGGATCTGCCCAGTGCTGGTATCGATCACGAGGTCGTTGATCTCGCCCACGGAATTTGCCTTTTCGTTCTGAATGTTCATGCCGATCAGTTGACTTGCGCGAATATTTGCGCCAGAAGGTTTTGACTCCAACTTCCTAGTTTGCTCATTCTGGGCAAGCGCGGACGTTGCGAAGATCGCTGCAGAAATGGCGATTGCCAGTCCACTTACGATGATTGAATAACATTTCATAGGGTCGATCCTTTTTGGGGACTTTCAGGGGGGATTTCGCATTGACGAGGTGTGGTTACCGCTTAACCTGCATCGTTTTTTGGAGAGGCAAAGCTTCTCCTTTCGCGTATGTTCGCTTGCAACTGCGGTACTTCTCTTCCATCGTCGGAACGCTTGTTTGAGTCGAGGCAACATACTTCGACAACACTCATTACTTGGCAATCAACGGGGTTCCACATCTCCTCGCGCCGCTATTTTTTCCATTGTTTATTCTTCGATCTAACACCGTTCGGCTAGGACGTGATGTTTCGTTCGCGGTCATCGCACACAGGATGCGAACCCAAGCACGGCAAGTGCTCCTAGCGCGAGCAGTATGAGAAAAATAGGGTAGGCGCCAGCGACCATCACTCCAGTACCCAGGGAGTGGGAATCTTCCATGGGTTCGTCAACGCCATCCAACGCGTCGTGGATGTTCTCTATTACAGAATTTTGTTTCGAGCTTTTAGTTGTCATGGGGCTGAGCCTTCGGTCGTCTCCTGGTAGCTTTCATCTAGATTCATAGTATCCGTAGCACCTATCTGTTGAATCGAGTACTCAACCAAAACCTCCTGGTGGAAAGCATTACCCGCATCTTGCGCAATAACATCAGCGCACTTGCTGTAGACGATGCAAATGCTTTTCCTACGTGCGGATAGCCAATCGGCGACGAGACCAAACGCAGCCACTCTTTATTGCCATCACCCGCGCGAGCAACTTCATCTAGCGCATAATCAAAAGGAACGTCAAGAGGCCCGCGTTTTTCCCGAGCGTGTTGTTCCAGTTCGTCAGAGAAAGTCAAAGACAGTAGGCGTCAATCGCCGGCGCGATGCCGCTGTGGTAGCGCTCCGCACGATAGTAATGCGGCTAGCGTCGCAACTCCGCTGCTGAAGGGACAAAGTTTTTTGTTGGCAGAGACTCACTTTCGCGGACCATCGACCAACTCGGTGCGATCTATGCAACTCAAGAAACGAACTTTGTGCACTCCAGGTCACGAGGAAAAATAAAAAACGCTAGAGGACTTGTACTCCATTTCTACTGGGATGGCCCACTCGCTCCAAATCCAGAATCTGAATCACTAGTCCTAGACAAACGCGCGCGTGCCGTAGATCGAGGTGGACAATGGTGGAAACCGCCATGTTACATTGGTTGACCGCTCAATGGACGTGAACATATCGCGTCGCAACAATTTGATCAGTGACTCGCCGAGGACCGCTAACTTCGTTAACGCTTGGGATGTCGCACCTCGCATACGCGGGGGAATCGTTTACAGGAGTGTTCCCATGGATCGACGCACGATTTTGAGCTCAGCTGGCGCAGTTGCGGCTGCTGGCATTTTTTCTGGAAGTACACATGCACAAGACAAAGTCGCTCTAAAGACGATGAGCGGCTTGGACAGAAAGCACGCAGACTGCCTGGAAGCTTGTCAAGATTGCGGAGCAGAGTGCAATGAAACAGTCAATTATTGCATGACGCATTTGTCTCAGGGTCACAAAGACCACGCGGCCTGCGCAGCAGTGGCCATGAGCTGCCAACAGTTTTGCAGTTTATCGGCACAGCTCATTGCGAGATCGAGCACGCTTGCTCCGACAGCTTGCGCAGCCTGTGCAACTGCCTGTGATGCTTGCGCCAGCGAGTGTGAGAGAATGAAGACTGACGAGCAGATGATCGCCTGTGCAAAAGCTTGTCGTAAATGCGCTGATTCGTGTCGAGCAATGGTTTAAAGCCTTTGCTTGTCCTGTGGAATTCGTACCACAGGCAGCTCAGGGGCCGGGGGGAGGATTGAAAATTCTCCCAATGCAGGGTTTTCGACAAGCAACGAGTGTACGGTTTTCGACAACTCTCCAAGGCTGAACCTGAACCCGAGATTCAAGGCTCGCTATTCCTTCATCGTGGTAGTTAAACGGCTGACGCGTTGAATTTTCAAGATACAGGAATCGAGTTTCTAAGAGTTCCATGGCTTGAAGAACAAGTCGAGCTAACGGCGACTGAGACAGTTCGTATGTTTTAATAGATAATGGTTCAGCAGTTCGATTAGAGGCTCCATCATAAGTCATGGCTGCTGGGTCTTGCAAAGCGACTGCAACGTACGTTGACTGCTCTGGAGCAGAGTGATACGCGGGTCGCCGAACGATTCGCTGACGCGCTGGGTGAGCTAGGCGCGCTGGAGATTGCTCCTGCGGAATTAGCGAGAACTCCCCAGTATTACCTGGTCGCGTTTGTGACTTGATGGGATTATTGCAGATTGAACTTGGTCAGAATAACGACGAGGCGATTAGGGTTGCTGCTTCCACCGGCTGTGGGGTTCGTCCAAGTGTTGTTCGCACTGACAAAGTACTCATGAACGCTGGCCAACTACGTGACACGATCAAAAAGGGAATTCATGCTCATCAAATTGTCAACTAACAAATCCGTACTCGAGACAGCTGACGCGTTACATAGTGCGGTACAAAACAACCACTTCGGTGTGATGCATGTTCACAATCTCCAGGAGACCATGGAGAAAAAAGGGGTTGCATTCCCCCACGAATGTTTGATCTTTGAAGTCTGCCAGCCGCAGCAAGCGAAGAAAGTACTCGAGGCAAATATGAGTATCTGCACCACCCTGCCATGCCGGATTGCCATCTACGAGGAGAACGGAAAAACCGTGCTGTCTACTTTAAAACCCACGACTTTGCTGGCGATGTTCAGCGGGCCGCTACTGGAAGG
>JBGSTP010000178.1:0-5237 GCA_041736515.1 Pirellulaceae bacterium | reverse complement strand
GACTCTCCGAGACTGACACAGCGACTCTCCGAGACTGACACAGCGACTCTCCGAGACTGACACAGCGACTCTCCGAGACTGACACAGCGACACAGTCGCGGGGTTTCCAAACTCGGAGAGACTCGGCTACGTGAAATACCCTCGTTTGCGTGTAAAGTAGATGGCTTTAGCACTAGCGCCGGAATTAATTGGAAGAACGGGTGGCCAGCGTCTAGCCGTTCGCCAATCAGAAAGCGCTGCGGTTTCATGTGGCAGGTTTTCTGGATCGGTGGACGTTGCTATTTCTAATTCAACAATGTTTGCGCGGGGAGCGTATTTATGAAGTCGAGTTTTCTAGCTATCGTGCAATGTGTCTTGCTTTATATGACATTGTGCGTTGGAGTGTCCTCTCTGGATGCAGTCTCCTGTGCGCAGGAGCAGGCTTCTTACAGACTGCCAGTCGCGACTCCAGTAGAACTCGGGTTTGACGAAGTTCCATTGAAGCAGATTGAAGCCATCGTTTCGCAGGGCATTGAGGAGGGGAAAATGCCCGGGTGCGTAGTCTGTTTTGGTCGCCAAGGCAAGATCGCTTGGCTGAAGGCTTATGGCAATAAAAGGCTAGAGCCAGAGATGGAACTTATGACGACCGATACTCTATTTGACATGGCGAGTATTACGAAGCCGATGGCCACGGCCACTAGTGTCATGAAGCTGCTAGAAATGGGGCACTTGCGATTAGGTCAAAAGGTCGTCGATATTTTTCCAGAGTTCTCACCCAACGGGAAAGACGAGATAACAGTTCGCGATCTTCTCATTCATCAGAGCGGCCTAATTCCCGACAACGCCATCGCGGACTATGAAGCTGGACCAGATGTCGCCTGGCAGAAGATTTGTGATTTGAAGCTCGTCGCACCCGTTGGGAAAGAGTTCAAGTATTCCGATGTCAACTTTGTCGTGCTTGCCAAAATCGTGGAAAAGTTGTCAGGCTTGAACGTCAATGATTTTAGTCAGCAACACATTTTCAAACCGCTGCAGATGGCGGAAACAGGTTATGTTCCAAACGAAAGTCTGCGCAGGCGGGCCGCGCCGACTGAAACCCGCAATGGTATTTGGATGCAAGGCGAAGTGCATGATCCGCGTGCCTACTTGCTCAACGGAATCGCTGGGCATGCGGGACTATTCTCATCGGCCGAAGATATTGCCATCTATGCATCGATGATGCTCAACCAAGGCCAGCTACTGGTGGGAGAACAACCGGTCAAGATTCTATCTCCAGCTACGGTGCAGTTAATGACGGCACAGAACCGCGTTTCGAGCGGCATCCGTGGTTTGGGCTGGGACAAACAAACGGGCTACTCTTCAAATAAAGGCGATTTCCTTAGCCCGTTCGCTTTTGGGCACGGGGGCTTTACTGGAACTGTTCTATGGATGGATCCAGAACTCGATCTGTTCTATGTTTTCTTGAGCAATCGCGTCCACCCGCACGGCAAAGGTTATGTCAATCCACTGGCTGGGCAAATACTGAATGTCGTCGCCTCATCGATCAGAGATACTGCGAAGTTCCAAATTGGGAGTCACGCTGGCTCACAAGCCACCGTGCAGACAGGTGTCGATGTTCTGGTGCGCGATAACTTTCGACAACTGGCCGGCGCAAGAATCGGCTTGATCACCAATCACACAGGTCGATCGGCAGACGGTCGCTCTACCGCAGAACTTTTGCAATCCGCCGAACAAGTGGATTTGAGGGCGCTGTTTAGCCCTGAACATGGCTTTGCTGGAAATCTCGATGTAGCCAAGATCAACGATACCCAAGATCAGAAAACCGGTTTGAAAGTACACAGTCTCTATGGAGAAACCCGGAGACCGACCGCGGCAATGCTCGCCGATGTCGATACCATCGTTTTCGATATCCAGGACATCGGAGCCCGTTTCTACACGTATGTGTCGACTATGGGCGAAGCGATGCGTGCCGCCGCTGAGCACAAGAAGAAGTTTGTTGTGCTGGATCGCCCCAACCCGATTAATGGCATTGACGTTGCTGGTCCCATGTTAGATGCTGGGCTTGAATCGTTCGTCGGCTTTCACCATCTGCCAGTTCGGCATGGCATGACGATCGGCGAATTGGCTCTCATGTTCAACTCTGAATTGAAATTGGAATTGAATCTCGAGGTCATTCGTTGCGAGAATTGGACTCGTGACCAGTATTGGGAATCAACTGGATTGACTTGGATCAACCCGTCGCCCAATATGCGCAGCCTAACACAAGCCACGCTTTATCCCGGTGTTGGATTGCTGGAAACGACCAATGTTTCGGTTGGACGAGGCACAGACACACCGTTCGAAGTTATCGGCGCTCCCTGGATCGACCATCTAAAACTTGCTCGCAACCTCCGGAGCATGCGCTTGCCCGGCGTGGTTTTCATTCCCATCGAATTTACTCCCACGACTAGCAAGTTTGAAGGCGAGCTATGTTATGGGATCAACGTGGCGATTACCGACCGGAGCAAATTGAATCCATTGCAAGTCGGCTTTGCGTTAGCTGCAGCATTGAGAACACTACACCCTACCCAGTGGGACACGAAGAGTCTCAATCGCCTGCTCGGCAATCAAGACGTGGCTCAAGCGATATTGGATGGCAAAACGATGTCAGAGATTTTACAACTGGCGCGAAGTGGCATCGGGGATTTTACAAAGCGGCGTGCCGAGTTTTTGATTTATTGACAATGAAAGCGAGCAACAGGATTGAATCTTGATTACTTCGCATCAGCCACCCAGCGAACGCCTACAACAATGAGACCGTTGGGGCCGCCGCTGCTTTCGGGATGCGGACTGTAGCAAATTACGCGACCATTACCAAACTGGCTACGGACAATAGCATGCGTACCAACCATCGCCCCGACTGGCGCACCTTTGCTGGCGACTTCGCTATTGTAACTTGCCAAGACTTCATATTGCGGCAGCTCTGCGTTGTCGCCGGGTACCAGCAAAGGCCCCTGACCATAATAGACGTCTAACGTCGAATCCTGTTGCTTAAAAAACTGGTCACCTGCGGTGGTGAGTCCGATAGTAACCGTTCCCGTTCCGCGTGCCCAATGAGCTCGATCCCAAACGCGCGCATTAATCAGATCGAGCGACCAAGAGTACTGAGAAGAAGCCAAATAGGAGCCAGCGCAAATTCCGACATAGCCTCCTCCTGAATCTACAAACTTGCGAATCTCCTCGCAGCCTTTTGCCTCCAGCATTTCTGCCTGTTTACTGCCTGATCCGCCTGGCATAATCAAAACTTCGAACTCATCGAGTCTTCCGGAACGGATGTCTTCGGGGCGCAATCGCTGACATTGAAATCCACTTTCCAGCGTAAGGAACTGCATCAAGTTTTTCGGACCGTTGGCGGTATCCTCCGAATGATCATAAATTGCTACTTTGATCGTGTTGGAGGCGTTTAGGGCAGCTTGCTTCGCCTCGATCAGCTCTTGATTCATGGCAGCCATAGCACGGGCGGCCATTGAGTGGTGAAACGCTGTCATTTCCGCAGAACTAACGGTTGATTTAGCCCAGCTCTCGCGCATCGAGAGTGTTTCGCGCACCAGCGCGCTTTCAACGGGCCAAACATCGTCCCAGATCCCCGTCAGTCCCTTCGTGTTCACTGCAGTCTTATCGGCAGTCAAACTCCAGTCGCGCAACGTGACAGCAATTTCGCCGATCTCGCCTCCAGTGGGCTCAGTGAGGTCTTCCGCGACGGTATCTACTCCAGCCCAACAGGGAACAGCAATCGAGAATTTTGGATCGCCCAGAATGGCCCACATTGTTGTCAGCCGTGGGTCCTCACCATTTTTCACACCTTGAAATACTGCAGCCGAAACGGTTGTCGTTCTGCTGATCGTGCGTTCGGTCGAAACGATCGGCGGAAGCTCCCCACTAGGAGCGTTAACTGAGCCGGGATAGGGCTGCCCAAATTCGTCGGACATATCGCGCGTCATGTTGCGCAGGATATACTGCAGCGTGACCGTTTTCTCAGAACTGTCTGCAATATTTCTGTCGAGCAAACGACAGGCTCGCAGGTAACGTTCACCTGCATAGATCTCTGCGACCTGTTGGGGCTCCGGATTAACAGGAAGCTGCTGGGCAGTAGTCGCAAAATTTGAACGAACGATATAACCATGTGGTGCCACGGTAGGATCATTTGCATCGAACATGGTAAAGCTGTTAGGTCCAGTCTCAAACATCGCCGCTCCGCCTTGGGCATCGATCACACCAAAGTTGGCGACTGTAGTGCGACCGCTGAGATTCGTCTCTTCCAAAAGTTTGCGGAATTCTGCGACCGTAGCACATTTCTCCAACGCTAACTTCATTAAGCTGCCATTTCCCAACCGCTGGGATTCAGGAGATTTCTGTGACTCTTGGCCTGCAGAGGATGCAGACTTGTCAGGTAGATCACTTTCCAATTCGCCTTTCAAGTCGCGACTCAGCGAATTCTCGATACAGAACCCCGCCGAGTTGACTCCCATCCAAACCGAGGACTTCTTGCCTGCATCAACGACCACCACCGATCGATAGCCAGCGCCTTCTAAAACGATGACTTCATTGTGTACGGTTGACGAGGTATCGCGGTTTTTCCACAACAATGGACGGCCGTCCACGGTAGCGTTGCCACTGATGACTGCAGTCGTGCAGGCCATGGTCAACGTACCAATCGCCAGCATGATCGCTTGAGCAATAAGAATTCGCAAAAGGCTTCGCATAAATTGCCTAACTCGATAAAAACGGACAGTTGCTAAAGGTACTTTTTTACAGTGGCGGAGTTGCAGCGCTACTGATAATTACACGAATGCACTATTGCAAGATCCGTGAGACGCAGGCGCGTTCATCGTACATAGAGCGCATTCACATTTAGAGCGCAGACACATCGATATAACGAAATTTCCCCCCTGTTCCCTCTGCCAGGAGCTTAATCCAGCCACCGTCATTACGACTGGGTCCCGACCCAAACTGAATCGTGTGAATTGTAGTACCGCCCCGAGTCGCCTTAGTGTGTAGGCTATCGATCTCTTTGGCTGAGGGCGAAGAGTCAGCGTCAGTCAGAAAGAACAGAACATCGGGCCCCATGTTCAACGCCATCCGCAGCGCATCCACATGCTGAGTTCCTCCTACGGCCGAAACATCGCGGACAAATTTCATGGCAGCCTCTTTGGAGCGATCGTCGCCCTTAAAGAGCTTTGGTCCCCCTGCGCCGATACCTCCGAAAGGAAGTGGCGTAT
>JBGSTP010000156.1:0-45985 GCA_041736515.1 Pirellulaceae bacterium | reverse complement strand
GCGTCGCGAACCGGCCCGATCGATTCGAACCCCGGCAGCGGAAGAGACGCGACGGAGCTTACGACCTACTCACCCAGCCGAGACACATTGCGAAACAAGAAATCCAGCAACGACTGAAACGTTAACTAAGTGCCATTCGTAGCAGCCACCGATGCGTCACCGCCATTGGCTAGCGTATCTTGCAATTCTCCACTCAACTTGAGCTGAAGAGATGGCAGCACCGATTCCATAGCTTCGTCGATCGCTGCGGCCGACATCGGTGCGTCGCTACCCGTCGTTGGCTGACTGTTTGAGCCCAACAATTGCCGAATAGCCTGAGATGGAGTTAACGGGACTTGCGATTGCTGTTCGGTTAATTGCGGTGCAGACGACTGGGTTAGATCAACGGTGCGCTGAATGGCAGGCACGGCTTCGCCCGAGACAACACTGGTGCCGCTGGCTGCTTCGCCTTCCCCGCTGAGCGTGCTGTTATTGGATACTGAGCTAGTGCTGCTTGACGAACTACTGGCCGCAAGACCTGCTCTGGTCGTGTTTCCACGCACCCTCAGCAACTGCATTGAGGACTCCTGTCCCGCGATTGAAGCGAAGGTCGAACCCGACAATGGAATTGTGGCTTGCAGGTTGGTTTGTGCGCCGTTGGATGCGCTAATTCGCAGAGAATTCGAGGCGACATCTAAATTAGCTTGCAGGGTGTTCAGTTGAGCCCAATCGCCGTGCGGCGCAATCCATTCGGCCACGCCATTGGACTGTACAGCCACCGTGAGACTGTTCTTGGTTGTCGACCCTAAGAAATCGCGTATGTCAAAAAAGCCGACTCGCAATGCTCCGGTGACGAACAGGTTGCTCACCAAGTCACCGTCGGTTGCCGCGGAATTAATTTCGATGCTAGCGCCCGAATCATTCAAGAACGCAAGTGGTTCACGAATGAGCCGATAGTCTCCCGGGGAAAGTGCGTCAAAACTGTAACTACCATCCGCGGCTACTTGCGTCTGTTTCGATACAGCCGCCCCGGTCAAATCGGTTCCCGTTAACGAGAGCGACAAACCAGAAAAGAACACGTCATTGACCCTGTCGCCGTAAGCGACGGTACCGGAGATATCGCGAAGCGTAAAACTGCTTACGTTCAAAGTGACGGTAGCGGTGTCTGTTAAGCCTGTGCCATCGTCGATAGTGTAGGTGAATGAAAACTGCCCCTCAAAGGACGTGTTCGGAGCCGTGTAGTTCAGGGTGCGACCATCCGTTGAAATGCTAAGCGTGCCGCTTCCTGAGGGCGGTTGACTGACGGTGGTGACTCGTAGCGTTTCTCCCGTATCTACGTTGATATCGTTGGCCAGCACATTGAGTGAAGTCGTGGTCTGACTGGACAGGGCTGTCAACGTGTCATTGACAGCATCCGGAGGATCATTGACGGCAGAAACCGTAAACGTCATTTGACCGATGGCGGTTGCGCCACCGCTGTCTCGTAGCGTATACGTGAGGACTTCGTTACCACTGAAGTTCGTGCCGGGTCGATAGAGAATTCTCTGTCCATCTGTCGACACAGTCACAGCGCTGCCAACCTGCGAAGCGCCGACAGCAGAAATGCTGAGCGTCTCGCTTGGATTGTCGGTCGTGTCATTGGCCAACACGTCGAAGGAAGCTTGAGCCGCATCCTCTTGAACTGTGAAAGAATCGTTCTGCGGCGTTGGCGGTGGGTTTTCGAGATTGACAGCCACGGAAACGGTACCAGTGGCTGTGCCGCCACGACTATCGCGGAGCGTATAGCTAAATGTTTCCGTCCCCTGGAATCCAGTTGCCGGCGAGTAGCGCACGGTCAAGCCGCTAGGGCCGAGTTCAATCGTGCCGCCTGCAGAGCCCGCGCTTACTGCTGTCACCGAGAGACTCTCCGAGTTTGCGTTGTCGACTCCCGAGCTATCGTTGTTGAGGACTTCAAGCACATTCTGCGTGCTGTTGCGGAAAACCGTGAAGGTGTCATTCAAGGCAACCGGCGGGTCGTTGATGTCCGTGACTTGAATCGTTACCGTCGCCGTAAGTGGCACGCCCTGCTGATTCTGAGCCGTATATGTGAAGGTCTCGGCTCCGTTGAAATTCGCTGCCGAAGTGTAGTTGATTGACTTTCCGTCTTGGGCGATCGTCACCGTGCCGCCGCCATTGGCGGAACTCACCGCAGAGATGGTCAGTACGGCACCGCCGCTCACTTGATCGTTCGACAGCACATTGAGCGATTGCACGCCAGCATCTTCATTGAAATTGAAGACGTCGTTGGCGACTTGGAAATTGGCTCCCACCACGAAGGCGCTGTTACCATAGTCGACTTTGGAAGATGGAATGGCTGCTACCACGTCGTAGAGCAAAATATCGTTGCCTGCTTCATCGGCTGATTCGGTTCGCAAATTGGGATTACCCGCGGCCTTGGCCAAGAAAGTAATTTCTGTAAGCGTGCGAGGATCGCTTCCCAGTCGGGAACTAAGCTCGGAAAAAGCCCCAAGTTCGTCGATCAGGCCCGGTGTAGTGGTCGTACCGCTAATATCATTTCGGTAAGGGGACGGATAATTGATAGGATCCGTCGCGATCGGTTCTATGACATTGGCATCGAACAACAAGTCGACGTAAGCTGCAAACACGCCGGTGGGCGAATTCGGAATCGTCGCGCCAGTTCTCAAGTCGGTTAGCACCACTTGGACTTTAAATTGTTGGCCGGTAGCAATGGTCGTAATCGGCAATCCACTCAGATCAACGGCGTTGAGTGAAATTCGAACTTGAGGCTGTTCGATGACGTTGATTGAAATAGCTTGGTCGCGCACATTACCTGCAACATCCGTGAGCCTTAATGTCAATGCCTGAGTACCCAACTGCCCCGCCGTCGGTGTCCAGCTCAGCAGACCAGTCGCGGAGTTGATCGTCATCCCGGCTGGAGCACCGGTTAACGCATAGGTCAGTTCCGTGCCCTCCTCTGGGTGATTGACGTCTACCGAGAGCGCGGAGCCCACCACCGCGCTCGCAGGAATCAGGCCATCGTTAATGGCTACGGGCGCTTGATTATCCAGACGCACCGACAGCCCCTGAGATTGAGCACTATTGGTGCCACCCACGCGTTGCCTGGAGGTGAAAAGTACGGAGCCCTGCCCGAGCGAAGACACGTTGTTGACCAGAACATTGGTCTGCGAGCTGGTAGCTGTCGCAGTGCCAACCACGTTTCCGCCAGACAGGATCTCGACGATTGCTCCCGGCGTGGTACCCGATACGGCGAACGTCAAAGACTGAGCGTTGGTTACATTGTCCGTCACGCTGCTACCGCTATCGCTCTCTTGCACCAGATCGATACCCGTGGGAACAGACTGGGAAACAATGACTCTCACCACCTGATTGTCGTCGGGACTGCTAGTGGTCGGCGTGGTCGATTGACGGACAGTGGCGCGGAATTGGAGCTCGCCGGTAAAGCCGACTGGGGGTATTACTGTCGCCACGCCGGTGGCGCTGTCGACTGTCACCGTAAAGTTTTCCGTGCCCAGTTTTTGAACACTATAAATCAGCGTATCGTTCTCGGCGTCCTGCGCAGTTAAATTTACTGTGACCGGATTGTCCGCAGTGGTCACTACGTCCGGAATCGGATTCAGGAACGGAGCTCCATTGGCCGTGTCTTGAATCACGGTTGCCTGAAAAGCCTGCGAAGTGCTATTGCCTTCGGTGTCGCTGACAGTCACCGTAATGGTAGCAGTACCCGTGCCTGTTCCGCTCGCCTTCAACAGAATCACGCCATTTTCGTTGTCCGTGAAAATGGTTGCGGTATTGATGACAACGTCTGTCAGTGGTCGATCGGACGAATTGGTGGCCGTGTTACTGATCGCTTCCCGAATCGCTTCGCCTTCCACGAGTTGTCCAAAAACACTGTGGTTAAAGTCTAGGAAGCGCTGAGGACCTTCCGTGATGAAGAACTGCGAGTCGTTGGTGTCGTCGGATGATTTCGCATAGGACAGCATGCCCGTTCGGTTGTGTTGGAGATCAAGATGAAATTGATCGTCAAAATCACCTAATGTCGACCCTCCGGTACCATTTCCGTTCTCGGCATCGCCGCCCTGGATGACGAAGTTATTGATGACCCGATGGAATACGCTGCTATCGTAAAAACCCGACTGCGCCATAGCGATCACGCGACCAGCTGGCACAGGCGCTTTGTCCTCAAACAATTCAAATACCATGTCGCCAAATCCCTGGGTCGACAAACGCAAGCTGCGATTGCCGCTCAGCACTTGGGCAGAGAGCAAGTTCGGATTGCTCGACGTAACCGTAATGGTTAACGGGTTTCCGTTGGGATCGTAAGCGTCGATTGGAATGTGGAGCGGCGAACCGATACCCACGCTAACGTTGGGCAAGGCAGCGATCGAGGGCGTAGAGGACTGTGGAATTGTTAGGTTGGCACGCTGAGCCAATGTCTCGAGCGTCTGAACGCCCGTAAGTCGCGAGCCGTCCGGAAATTCCCAAGTCGGATACTCGGTAACGCCCTCATCGATCGCAATTTGGTTGGGCGTGCGATCAGGGTTTGTCACTTCAATAAAGGGAAGGAAGGGACTGCCATCCTGAAACAATTGTTTCTGTTGTGTACAGAATGGGCACCAGGCCGCGCCAAAGAATCGAGTCCCAGAATCTGTCAGCGCCTTTGCAAACGCGACTAGATCGGGCGCGTTCTCACCCTCTCCATCCAGCTCACCTTCGCCAACCAGCGACTGAGCCGGGGGAATAACCGGGATCGACGAAGTCCCCTCGCTGTAGGAGGAGCCCAACAGAGCCATGAAGCCGTCAGCCGCCATCAATTGGCGGTGCTCCAGCGGCTCGACCAAAATGGGGCGCTTTTTCGATACGGATTCTCGCGGAATGAAAAACAGTTCTGCCAACCAACCAGAAAACTGCCGTCTTTTTTCGCGACGCGACATTTAACTCACCTTGGAGGATCCACAAATTAACTTAGCCAGCAGGCCATCATTTCAGACTAGTCGGAGCTCGAGATTTTCATGGCGCGCATTTCTCCGTTTTCGGAACGTCGGCAAATTCGCACCCGAAATTTCAGCCTAAACGCCCCATTTGACACTCATCGTTAAAGATTCACGCCAAAATAGCTGCTTTGGGGAGGGCCGACTAGTCTTTAGACGAAGCCAGCGCATCGTAAGTTCCAATGTGTACTTATGTACAGTGTCGAGTCCGGTGGCATTCGAGGCGCGCTACGGCTGCAGGCCCGCTGGCTCTCGATTGCGGTTCCGCCGCCGCGTGGGAGCCGAGCACAATATTCAATCTGGCCAACGCGTCTCAAATGCTTGCTGGAGTTGGGCAACGATCTCCGGATGTTCGGCCGCCCAGTTCTTCGTCTCGCCCACATCTTCACTTAGATTCGACAAGAAAAACTCGCGGTCCGCGTCGGATAAAACAAGCTCGTTGCCGACTGTTTGCACGCGGCGAATTAGCTTCCAATTGGCCTGCCGAATAGCCCATTGCTTGCCGGTTTTCCAAGCCAACATTTTATGGGGGCTCGGCGCAGCTTCGGATTTAAGAACATCAACGATGCTCCTTCCGTCGATCTCTGTTAGCGGAAGCGGAACATCGCACAGCTCCGCCAGCGTCGGTAGCCAATCGCAGGCATGAGCCATTTGGTTTCGCACGGCTCCTTCGGGCAGATGCTTGGGCCACGAGATAATGGCTGGCAAGCGAAAGCCTCCCTCAAACATGCTGAATTTCTCGCCGCGATAGGGACCACTGCTTCCGCCGCCTAAATGAGCCCGCTCCTCTTTTGAAAATCCATTGTCGGATTGGTAGACGATGATGGTATCCTCGCGGAGCTTTAATTCCTCGATCAGACTAATCAGCTGGTCAACCCGCGCGTCCAGTGAAGACAAGAACGCAGCGTAAATACTCCGCGGATAAGGTAGATGTTGGTAATGTTCGACCCAGTCCAGGTCGCCTTGATAGGGATAGTGGGGCATATTGCAAGCGAAGTACATGAAAAACGGTTGTGCTTGGTGTTCGCGAATGAAGGCACTGGCCTTTTCGACCATGAGATCTGGAAAGAACTTCCCAGGCAGCCGCACGCGCAGGTTGTTTTCCCACAAGTCGTGGCGATTGGGACCATTCCAATAAAAAAAGTGTGCAAAGTTGTCGATACAGCCACTCATGTGTCCAAACGAATAGTCGAAACCTTGATCCAAGGGGCGACTGCCAGCTCCAAATCCTAAGTGCCATTTGCCGATGTGGGCGGTGGTATACCCAGCCGTTTTGAACATCTCAGCGATCGTAACGGCGGAATTATCCAGTCCCTTTTGACTATCCTCACCCTGCGTTAAATCGTTCAAATCCTCTCGCGGCCCGGCTCCCGCATTATTCGGCATACCAACCAGCCAGGGATATCGACCGGTCAACAGCCCAGCTCGGCTTGGAGAACAAACCGGTGCAGCGGAGTAGAACTGGGTCATCCGGACACCTGTTGCTGCAAGTTTGTCCATGGCGGGAGTTTTGAGGTCGCTCGAGCCATAGCAGCCAGCGTCGACGGAGCCCTGGTCATCGGCCAGAATCACAATCACGTTAGGTTGCCGACCATCGGCCGAATTGAGCAGCAGCGAAATGCAGGCCAATAATTCAAGCATACGGACCAAGTGTAACATGGCGAACTCTCAGGCTTGAGGTGGAGACGAGCGCAAACGGTGGGTTGGCTGCAAGACCTGGGGCATTATACTCGCTACATCAGCAGAGCGAGAGTCCACTGTCTTGAAGCAGGCGGCGACATAAACAGCGGCATTGCAGCCGCTTTGGGCTGATGGTTGGTACGTCCGATTCAATTCGATGATTCGAGCAAATCATCCTCGTTGAGCATCTTGAAGCCCTTTTTATGCAGGACTTCTTGGGCTAACTCCGTGTTGTCGACCATGATCGCTACGGCTGGTGCTGCTCCCTCGTGCATCAATAATGGATAGGCTTGCACGATATTGATCTCTGCTTGAAGCAAGGCCGAACAGACTTGGAGCAGCGGCTGGCTATGCTGGGGCAACTCGAGTCCGATTAAATCGCTTTCAATAATCGCCAAGCCCGCCCGCTCTAAAATTTCTCTGCCGCGTTCGGGATGACTTACCAAAAAACGCACGAAAGCGCACTCTGCCGAATCGTTGATGGATAAAGCGACGATCCGAATGCCCGTGCCTTCAAAGCGTCGCACAACCTCTAACAACTGCCCGACCCGGTTTTCCAGGAATACCGTAAATTGGCGGATCGTCGGATAGTCTCTGCCTCGAGCCGTGGTGAAGTTCGTTGTCGCTCCCTCGCCAAAACTCATAGCGGCCTCTTCGAGCTAATTTGATGGAATCCATTTGAGTGATTCCGGTGAAATTTCAAAATTGGAGTAGCCTTTATTCTGACATTTTTGCGCGAGCACGCAAATACCCTTGCTAAGTTACTCGCCTACCTGCATGATCGTGCCGATCATCCTCAGAGCGAAAGTAGAGTTGCTGTGACTGTAGAAGATACGATTACAATCCGAGTCCGCTACAACGAAACGGACGGTCAGGGACGCGTGCATCACGCCCAATACCTGAATTACTTTGAACGTGGCCGAGTCGAATTGCTCCGGTCGCGAGGGTACAGTTACCGTGATTTTGAAGCTAGCGGGCTAATGCTCGTCGTCGTGGAAATGAACGTGAGGTACCAAGATGCGGCAGTTTTTGATGATTTGCTCACGCTGAAAACTCGTGTTACACGCAGTCGGGGAGTCCGCATTGAGCATAGCTACGAAATTACCCGTCAGCCCGAAGGCTCGTCGTCAATCGAAACAATCGTGACTGCGACCAGCACGATAGCCTGCATCGATCGAAATGGCAAAGTGAAGCGATTGCCGGACTATCTGCAGAGCTAATCATGCGTTGCGTTCGCGTTAACGAGCTTGCAATTTCGCAGCAACCGTTTCAACTGCTTCCATGACGCGCAGGATATTCTCGCTCATGATTTTATGGATTTGCGACTCTGTGTAGCCACGATCCAGTAGGACCTGAGTGAGGACGGGATACATGGAGACGTCTTCCAATTGTTTGGGGACAGTTCCAATTCCATCAAAATCGCTGCCGATCCCGACATGTTCGATACCCGCCACGCGAACAATATGATCGATGTGGTCGGCAACGTCGTGAACGCTGCCGGGCGTTACCGGGAACTGCGCCCGATAGGCGGCTGTTTCCTTGCGAATCGCGTCTTCGTCATCGCCATACTTCTGCCGAAGTTCCCGAGAGTGCTCGAACATCTTGCGGGTATTTTCGATGGAAGCGGGAACGACGAAACCCGAATAGAAGTTGACCATTACCAATCCGCCATCTGCAGGCAGCTGCTTGAGAATCTCGTCCGGCACATTGCGTGGGTGGTCGGCCACTCCGCGGGCAGACGAATGCGAAAAGATAATCGGAGCGGCGCTTGCGTCCATCGCAGCTTGCATGGTTGCGGGCGAAACATGAGAGATGTCAATCATCATACCCATGCGATTCATTTCACCCACGACAGCCTTGCCAAACTCGCTGAGGCCACCGCATTTGACTTTGTCGCTACAGGAGTCCGCCCAATCGAGCGAATCGCTGTGAGTGAGTGTCATGTAGCGTGCGCCTAGGTCGAAAAGCCGTTTCAGCTTTTCTAAAGAGTTGTCGATTGCATGCCCGCCTTCGACACCGATCAGCGAAGCGATTTTACCCTGCTGTCTGATTCGTTTGACGTCCTCACTGGTTAGCGCCATCTCGAATGTCTCGGGGTAGCGTTTGAGCATCGCCTCTACAATGCCAATCTGCTCGAGCGTCATCTGATGAGCGACACCGGATTCTGCCGTGTGCGAAGGAACGTAAACGGACCAAAATTGAGCCCCTACCCCGCCCTGTCTCAGGCGTTCGATATCTGTATGGATTTCCGGCTGGGGCTTTGAAATATCGAGAGTATCAAAAGAACGCGAAGCCTTTTCGCGAACGGTCCAAGGGAGATCGTTGTGTCCGTCAAAGATATAGCTGCGTCGATGAATGGCGAGCGCTTCCGCAGTTACGATAACTGGCTTGTAGCTAGTTGCCTTCGCTGCCTGTTGGGGGTCCAGAGCAGGCAACGCCAGGCACCACAGTGACACGAAGCTGCAGGCAATAGGTAATCGGAGTTCGGTTAAGCGAAAGAACTGTCTGCGAATCGGCAACATAATCATCCACTTCTTCAGGT
This sequence comes from Pirellulaceae bacterium, assembly GCA_041736515.1. Taxonomy (GTDB): domain Bacteria; phylum Planctomycetota; class Planctomycetia; order Pirellulales; family Pirellulaceae; genus Aureliella. The sequence continues at coordinate 36,775 of JBGSTP010000156.1, read as the reverse complement.
ATTGCGCGCGAATTTCTGTTAAGTTGAAGCTTGTGCACTTCAGGGTGGTCGTCATTCAATATATCTCAGTCTAGCCGAAGCCAAAGATCCCATGATGGACGAAACGCAGCCGCAGCCATTTCTGCCTCGCGTCAGTATGATCTGGTTCTTCATCGTTGTTACCGTGGTTGCCGTCGCGCTGGTGATTATTCGTGCAGCGGAACAAGGGCGTGCATTTCAGGGAGCGTTGGTGCTGACCGGTTTCTTCTTGCTCCTGCTCAGCTTTTTCTCCGCCGCCAGCTTCTTGGTCGCTTACGCCCTGGGTGCCGTAGAGCGAGCGGTCGTGGGGAAGGGAGATTTGCCTTCGAGTCCCTTTAGCGACGGAGCATTGCCCCCACAGATCATTCCACCCAAACACGTGGATGCGAATCAGTAGCTCAATATCGAACAGGAATTATGCCGTGGTTTTGAGTTCCTTGAATCGGTTCCTTCGGTCAACCACTCTTTTTCGAGCAGCAGCGCTGGTCGTAGGATGGCTGTGCTTGGTCGCGCCGCAGGCTTGCGCACAGAGTCTGACGGATACCATGTTTACGCGCAGCTTTGGCGGACGCGACGTGTTGGCTGTAAATACCGTCGTCGATGTGTCGCCGCAGTGCACGTTTGGAGTCGCCCGCGCTGTCGTCTCATCTAACAAGCCAAGTACGGCAGATCGAGATTTGACGATCGTCTTTTACTTGAAGTCCTATGGTTCTCAAGCGGAGGGTGGAGTCGCTTATCGTGTACCTGTGCGGCTCGAAGAGGGTAAGAGCCGCGCACAGGTTGAGATTCCGCACGTACAGTATATGTCTGCAGTAGCTTGGGATGTTAGCGTCTACGAAGATGGCCGCGATATCGAGGACAAGCGCCGAAACGTTAACTCGGGTTCCGCCATCCCCAATTACATCAGCAACGAAGGGGAACATTATTGTCTAAATTGCTTGTGCGCTACCAACGAGCCCGAGGCGGAGTTCTTGGATTTCGCAGAGGCCTTTGACGAAGGTTTGCTGGGTAACAACAGGCAACGCATCAACCGCAACGGTTCCAACAAGAGAGTGGTGCCGATACGCGAGGCTAGCCACGATTGGCGAAGCTATCTCGGTGCTGGTTGCTGGCTTGCTTCCGTTCAAGCCGTCAAGGAAATCAACCAATCCCCGGCGGTTGCACAGGCCCTGCGCACCTACATTAGTTCGGGAGGCTGTGTGCTCATTCATGACGTCCAAGACACCCAGGCAATCCGAGCGATTGCCAGACTGCTCGCCATTGAAGATGAAAAGGTGGATGAGTGGTTGTCGGTGTCCGATCTAAGTGGCACAGATCTCGTCTCGCGGCGAGTAGCCTTTGGCCAGGTCCATATTTCCGATCGGCCGCTTATGGCGATTTCCAGCGTGATTGATCCTAATCAATTCGCTAGGGAAAATGCCGGGTTTGCAAGCCTCAACCAGAATTTAGACGGGAACTGGTTTTGGCGCAACTTGATTCGCTCTGTGGGCAAGCCGCCGATATGGATGTTCTGCGCCATGGTGACTTTGTTTGGTGCAGTGTTAGGGCCTGGCTTGCTGGTCGTTACGGGACGCATGGCGCGACGCAGCTTGATGATCCTGTTGGTTCCGGCAATCTCGCTGGTCACGACATTCGCGATTGTGGCGTACAGTGTCGTCAACGAAGGCTTTGAGACGCACGTGCGAGTCACTTCGGTACAAGCTCTGGATCCTGTGTCCCAACAGAGTTTTGTTTGGTCGCGGCAAAACTACTTTAGCGGTTTGCCCCCGCGCGAAGGTCTCAATTTGTCTCCGCTGACCTATGCGCGACCTGTGTTGCCTGAACAGAGCTATAGCAACTATTCGAGCGATCCTAAAAAGAATATCTCACGAACCGTAAATCTGTTGCCGGATCAGCAAATTTGGTCGGGTTGGCTTAAGCCGAGGCAACAACAGCAGGTGCTGATCGGGCACAGTGTGGCTGCCGCTAAAATGCCAGTTTCAATTCAGCAAGAGCAAAAGAACTCAGTCAGACTCGCCAACGAGAGCCAGGCAGAGCTGCTCGTTGTCCTGGTGCGCGGTAGCGGCGATGACTACTATCTGGCAGAGAAGCTTGCGGTTGGTGGTGCCCTGACTGTGGCTGCAATCGATGAGGATGCCGCCTCGCTGAGCGTATCCAAGCTGATGGTCGACTATCGCCCTGAATCGCCACCCGAGCTACGGGCGGGTGGTTCGCTGTTGGACTTTGGTTCGAGTGCTCGACGTGCGCGCGTCGCGGCGAATGCTTACGAAGCTGACGATGTGTTGAACACTCAATTTCAACGCAATCTATCGGACAAATTAGACTTGCCCAAGTTCGGCTTTGCGGTACTTGCCACCGAGTCTGATATCGTTGAAGTTCCGCTCGACGGCCGGTCCACAGAGAATCTCCATCTGATCGTTGGAGTGCAGCCATGGTAGACACTAACCGCGAAGAGAAGCCTACAGATGTAGCTACTTCGATCCCACCCGTGGTGGTCCAATCAACAACCAAGCGTCGCGGACGCGCCGATCATCCTATGATCCAGTTGAGGCGTGTTTATCGATTTTTTGGCAACACGCGCGCGGTGAATGATGTTTCATTCGAAGTCGAAGCTGGCCAGGTTTTTGGTTACATTGGGCCCAATGGGGCTGGCAAGACGACGAGTATGCGAATCTTGTCCACGCTCGATCTGCCCGATTATGGCGATGCGCTCGTCGATGGTTTTTCATGCGTGAATGATCCCGACCGCGTGCGCAAACGGCTGGGTTTTATGCCAGATAATTTTGGCACGTATCCGAATATGAATTGCGTCGAGTACTTGGATTTCTTCGCGCGATCGTATGGCTTGGTGGGCCGCGAACGAACCAAGGCACTGCGTCATACGTTGGCTTACACCGGACTCGATAAGATTGCGGAAAAGTCGATCCGTGGACTTTCCAAAGGTATGCGACAGCGGCTTTGTTTGGGGCGAGCCATGATCCACGATCCGGCCGTTCTTATCTTAGACGAGCCCGCGAACGGACTTGATCCTCGCGCGAGAATTGAACTTCGCCACATGATTCGTGGACTCGCTGCCGATGGAAAAGCGTTGCTCGTATCCTCGCACATCTTGACGGAACTCGGAGAGATGTGTGACGCAATCGGCATCATCGAACGCGGGCAATTGATCGTCAGCGGGACAGTGGCCGATATCAAGGCCAAGTTGCGGCCTCACGTCGATGTAGTGATTCGCTTGATCGACGGTGGGGAACGGCTCGGAGCCTGGTTGGTAGGAAAACCGAACGTCGATCAAATTCAAGCCAGCGATCTCGTCGTGCGATTTCAGTTCTCGTGCGATGTGCCCCATGCTCAAGCTGAGATGTTGCGCGCCATCGTCGCCGCCGAGTTTTCCGTGCTGGAATTCTCTACCGAGAGTCGGTCTCTGGAGGACGTTTTTCTACAGATCACCACAGGAGCGGTGCAATGAGCAGTGCGACCGTCGAGCCCCCAGATATTCCTGCGGGCGAGCAATTCCGGCACCGAATCACAGACTTGCCGCAGCGCGGTTGGGAACGCCTATGGCTCTGGGTGAGCGAGCGAATCAATCCGATTGTGGTCAAGGAAGTGCGACAGTCGCTCAAGAGCAAGCAGTTCACTATCAGCTTTGGTTTGACGCTCATCGCAGCCGTTAGCTGGACACTGATTGCGATTTCCTTGATGGTGCCCCGCATTTTCTATATGCCCGCAGGAATGCCGCTACTGGCAGGCTACTTTTGTATCCTGGCTGCGCCCTTGATGGTGATTGTCCCGTTCGGAGCCTTCCTGTCGCTGACTGCAGAAACGGAAGACAGTACATTCGAACTGTTAAGCATATCAGCACTGTCGGCGCTGCAAATTGTGCACGGCAAGATGTCTTCAGCATGCGTGCAAATCCTGCTCTACCTATCTGCGCTCGCCCCGTGTATCGTGCTTACCTACCTGCTGCGAGGCGTGGGGTTGTATACGATTTTGCTGTTCCTGGCGTGGACCGTCGTGTTATCCGTGTGCGAAACGGCGCTTGCCCTGCTGATAGGTGCAGTCGCGCGAACGCGTTTATTGCAGGTCGGAGCAGCCGTGTTGGTGCTGGCAGGATTGTTTCTGGGAGTTGGTTTGTGGTTGACTTTTCTGCTCAACGAAGGCCTGACGCGGTCCACCGAACCAGATAGCTCTGTATTAGTCGCAATTTTCGCCACCTTCATGATCATCGCCATGATCGTGTCCTTGATACTTCGCGCAGCTGGCGCGGCCATTGATTTTCCCAGCGAGAATAACTCCACTCCGCTAAGAATTCGTATTTTGGTCTGCGTTACTCTGACGTTCTTTTGGTTGCTCTTCTTGACCATTCAGGTCCAGGATGAGGAACCCATTATCGGATTTTTGTTTGGTAGCTTTATCGTATTGATGGTTATAGGAGCGCTAATTACCGGCGAACGTGGGATCATTTCGCCTCGCGCGCAACGCTCGCTGCCGAGAACCTTTGTTGGACGCGTCTTCCTGACCTGGTTGTACCCGGGGGCGGGACTTGGATACGTTTATCTAGTGTGTTCCTATGCGGCGATTGTCGGCTCCGTCATCGCGACAGAGTTCTTCTACCGCAATATTTTTCGTAATCAAACTGGACTTTCCATCGTTGTCGCAGGATATCTTTTGCTGTGTTATCTGACTTTCTATTTGGGGCTCAACCGGTTGATCATCATGGCGGTGCCGAGGCAATTGCCCGCGCGAATGATTGGCTCGGTAGCTTTGCTGGTCGCGATGTTGTTTCTGGCGCACTTAATTCCGCTGTTCTTGGTCTATTTCGCCAACGACTACCGCGATTTTCCCTATGGATGGCACCAAGCATTCAATATTATTTGGACGACTGGTGAAGCCATAGACCGAGTTTCAGCCGATATTGGTGTCAGTATGGTAATCCTCACCCTGTGCGCGATTGGGGTTTTCGGTTTGAATTTAGTATTGTGTACTCGGGATGTCATGTTGGTCCGAGTTGCGTTGCCTCCGCGCGTTCGACAGGATGAGAATGTTTTGCAGTCGCCAGAGCCTGTTTCGACTGATCCCTTCGCGGACTAATTAGCTTCCAATCACGAATTTGAGTCTATGACCCACTATCATCCCGAAGACCGTCCCGATCCTTCCGAGCAACCGATTCGCGCGCGAGTTCCGGAGCACGTTGCCGCTGGCGCGTTCAGCACCGGAGTCATCGTCATGACGGCTCAATCCGAGTTCATCCTTGATTTTGTGCAAAACTTGGGGCGGCCACACCAAATCATTGCGCGCGTCGTCATGCCGCATCATGTCTTGCCGCAATTGGTCGATGCCTTGCAACGCAATATGGAACTTTATAGAAACCGCTGGGGCGAGCTGCCACAAACGGGCATGCCAAAGAATAGTAGTGCTCCAGATCAACCTGGCTCGACAGAAGAACATGCTTTGGGTGGCAAGCCGCAGCAGCCGACTTCAGAAATGGCGTCGTTGTCAGCCAAATCGCAATCCGCGAATTCGGGAGCTGGCAGCGGCGGAGTAGGTCCTGGAAGCGGGGCAGCCAGTGGAGGCGGGGCGAACATCACGAACCAAGAAAGCTCTACCAGTTCGGCTCCGAAGCCCTCTGACGATAAAGGCTCTGCAAGTACGACGCGGCAAGCGTCCGTACAAGAAATCTACGATGATTTAAAGATTCGCGATGAGTTCCTGAGTGGAGCTTATGCGAATGCAGTCATGATCGGCCACGGCCCCCACGAGTTTAGTTTTGACTTCATCACTAATTTCTACCCACATTCTGCGGTAAGCTCGCGGGTGTTTTTGGCTGCTGGTCAAATTCCACGCTTATACGATAGCCTAAAAGGAACTTGGGAGCAGCTTCGTACTAGAATGCAGCAGCCTCCCAACAGACCTGCGCCCCCACCAGATGGACCCGACGAACCCAACCCTTTTGCTTGATGCGAAGTAATTCGCGTCTACTAACTAGCGCTGCTCGTACCGATTTCGAGATTTCCAGTGACACGCATCGTTCTTGCAAGTCAATCCCCGCGTCGACATGAGCTCATGCGGTCTGCCGGCTACGTGTTCGAAACGGTATTGCCAAGCGAAACTGCTGAGTGCGGTATTTGCTCGCGCGAATCAACGCCAGAATTGGTTGCACGTTTGGCTTATCAAAAAGCCATGGATGTAACTCCACGCGTTTCAGGCGAAGCGATCATCGTGGCCTGTGATACGGTGGCAGATATCATGGGGCGTGTATTGGGCAAGCCGGAGGATCAGCGCCACGCGGAAGAAATGCTGCGACGGCTGAGTGGACGTCGGCATAGTGTTTATAGCGGTCTGTGTGTCTTGCGGCTCCCCGATGGTGAACCCCGTGTCCGAGTTGCGAAGAGCGAGCTCGAAATGGCGACCCTAACGGAGTCGCAAATCGCCGACTATTTGGCGAGCGAAGCTTGGATGGGCAAGTCGGGAGCCTTCGGTTACCAGGACGGGCACCCATGGTTAACCCTGGTTTCTGGAACAGCAGATAACGTGGTGGGCCTGCCCATGGACTTGCTCAAAGACATGTTGCAACTGATTTGAAGTATCACATCCCATTTAATCTCGGCCAGGCCAGCGTTTTGCTCGGCAGGCAAGCAATTCTTCAACCCAACGCCCAATGCCTCCATTGTCCATTGCTAGCCGAATGATTCGCTCTGGACTTTGACTGCAGCGGCTTGTAAATATTGATGTTGAGTCACGGATGGCACTCAATTCAAGGACGAATCAAATGAGCAATATGAATTTCTTTGGCTGGATACGCGACGGTGTGCGACAATCGGTACTTCTAGGTGTTAGCGATGCGGTCGAGCAGTTGGGATCGCCAGCCGCAACCGAAGACTTGCATCCAAGCGTTGCAGGATTTTTGAAGGTTGAGCAGCGATCGGCCCACGTACCCAAAATTGGCCAGCACGATGCTTCGAATACTTTCAATGCTACTGCAGCCAAATCCCGTAAGCGTCTTGGTAAATCATTGAAGGACATCGGCCCACAGCCAACAGAAGCCCGCTAGTTTAACAGGCTGTTGTGTAGGTCGGCAAAGCGATTCTAAAATCAGCCGCCATCCATTAGTACGCCGCTAGTGCTCTGTTACAGCTCAGAATTAGAGTTGCCGCCAAGACCGTCGCTCCGGGCTTATGGAACCTACATTTCCAGCGATTTGTTAAGACCGTCCACTACCCGAATACTATGCGGTAACAGAGTACTAGGGCCGGAGGAGCTTCGTGCAATCGATGCGGCAGCCGCCACCCAAGCTGCTGTGGATCTTTAGTGTTGCGCCAATCAGCTTGGCGCGATGGGCCATGCTGGCAAGGCCGTAGCGTTTGCGTCCTGGGCGCTGTTGGTCGACGTCAAATCCGCAGCCCTGGTCTTGCACGCTGAGTTCCAGGCGTTGTCCGTCATCACTGATGCGGCAGGCGACTACGATTTGAGTCGGACCTGCATGCCGGATGGCGTTCTGTACAGCCTGTTGCACGATCCGCAACAGATTCCAGCACGTCGAGTGATCAAGCAGCAATTGGCTGCATTTGGGATCAAAATCGGTCACGATCTGTTGATTTGCGAATTCGGCTTGTGACCGAATGGTGTTTACGAATTTCACAAGCTCCGCAGCGAGCGCTGGCTCGGATGGAAGGTGGTCTTGCTCAAGGTAGCGGATCAATTCTCGCCCCTCAACCAGCGCCATATCGAGACTTCGCAGCGCTCCACGGAGCGTCTCCGATTCCGCGAACTCTTCATTCGTTCGGCTTAACGCGGCCGTGAGATGGTAGCGCGCGCCGACGACCCATTGCAGCAGGCCGTCGTGCAACTCATAGGCCAGCCAGTGCGAGTCGCGTGGCTCATCGCCGGGCACATGCACGGACATATTAAAGATCCAATGTATCGAAATCGTCGATTAGTTGGTCCAAGTCCATCCACTCACTCTCCGGGATCGGCGTACTATCTACGAATGAATCTGCCAATGCTCGATTGGGACGCGACGAATCCAACTCGGGGGTGGGTGCAAAGCGGGGGGTGGAGGAGTGAGGGACTACCACATTTTGCGAGTTAGCTAGGATTTGTGTCGCAACAGATGGTGTTCGACCCGGTAGCATCACATTGACGGTCTGTACACTACGATCAATTAGTAACTGCTGCAGCTGATCTACGATTGTTTGGGTACCACGGTCAATGGGAAAGTAATACACGCGGCGACTTGCCACATTGGCAGCGCTACCCAATTGAGTCACCTCGCCAGGCAAACGCAATCGCTGCCAATGTTCGGCAACTGCATCGAAGTTTAAGGCAGAAACAATTGCGAGACTTTGCGTGAACCCCGAGAGGCACAGATAGTCGGTGCTATCCAAATGTATCGAATCGAGCGAACCAACTAGCGTTGCATCCAAACCCGATGTCATCATCAGGGCTGTAAGCAGTGACTCTTCAGCATCAGCCGCGCTGCTACTGCGAACGGCTGCTTGAGAAATTACCACGGTAAGTCGAGTAGCCACGGTCCAAGTCGTTCTGTCATGAGAGCGGAAATTGTAAGTCTATCGCAACATTTCCGTTTACTGTGCACGCAGCGAAGCATTTTGGCAAGTCAAAGATCGCATCTAGGGCCAGAAATCGGCAAGATGCGTGCCAGCTCTTCGTAGCGGTCGTACAGCCGCATGAATACTTCTCGCACGTTGCCGTCTTCTTCTCTAAGCAGCGTCTGCAGACTGCCAGGATCTACGAATGGGTAGGTCAATTCCAGCGGCTGCTCCAATCCCAGATCGTGGGCACTCTGGAGCAATTGAGTAACCAGATTGCCGATTAATTCCACCGTCGCCTCAGTTTTAATGAGTGTTGGCAGTGTTTTTCGAGGGCGATGGCAAGTGGCGAGTACACCCATACGCGACCAGCCGGCCAGCGCGGTTACTGCCAGAGCATCCCAGGGACGCAGTTGCTCGAGTCCATCCAATACGAGCAAGCCCTCGGGCTGCCAGAATTTTCGGCTTGCCAGGATCTGCCTAAATGGGCGCTTGCCCCGGCGCAACCCGTGCCACACTGCCGCACCTGGTTTCTTCGCGGTAGCGCAATTATCGAGGATGACGGTTTCCTCCGCATGTGCCTGATATCGCAGCACGGCCAGCTGAGGGACCAAATGAGCCAACAGCGTCGATTTTCCGGAGCCATGCGGCCCAACAATCGCGGCCCAGGAGTTGAATTGTTGCCGGAATTGCCTCGCTAACGAGAAGATAGAAGTGTTTTCCCGCAGCTCAACCCATTCCAGCTGGCCAGGACGCACGAAACGCGTTGAAAAAGGATTAGACTTCAACGGTCAAGTGACCAAGATAGAAGGGTTGTTCGGCGGTGATTTCGCGTCCGTCGCTCAGGTAGAGCCGCAAACGGACACACCAGCGGATTTTCATGATCCGCCCTTCGTAGCTGAGTGGATAAGCTGGCAATACAGTTCCAACGCGTCGGGGTTGACTGGGTGGTTGCGTGGCCAATTGTTCGCGGGTCACGCTTTCAAAAAAGTGAACTCCGAGGTCTTCGCTGCCTTTGCCCTCCGTGCACCACATGACAGAAACTTCTAGACGGTCAACCATTTCTGCGGTGACACGTTTCAGGCAATATTCGAATTCGAGCGTTTCCCGCGGCTCGAGGCCCTGTTGTAGCGAAACCAGACGAAGTCCCAGTGCGGGTTCCGTGCGAACCTTTAAGCTGCGTCGGGTGGAAAGACGACGACTGGGAAGCTTCGGCAAAACGATGGCCACTTATCAACCTCTCCTTCAACGAGAATCTTCCAAGTAATCGCATTGTGGCGTCCCTGGAATGAATGCATCATATCAACTGGTAACTGAAACTGGCAATCCATCTCCAGAGGGTTTTCTGGGTCGGCCACCAACTCCCCGTCAGAGTTCTCACTTTCACTGTTCGATCCGGGCCGGATAGCCATGCGAGATGTCTCGACCCGCTCGGTCCTCACGTCGGTGCCCTGCTGGTAGGTCGTTTCCTCGAACGAGGCGAGCGATATTTGGTACCGGGCAAAGGTCGCTCTGCCGCGCTGGCAAATATATATTTGATAGGTTTTGCCAGGCAATAGCGGAAGAGCACTGATCTCCACGGTCGTCGGGCCGATTCCGCTTTGGCGCCTGAATGTAATGAAGAACCAGCGAGTCGAAAAAAAACTCACAATGGCGAATGGCAGCAGTAGGACAGTCAGGAACCAATCGGGCCTGCCGCTAAGGTGATTTTCTACAGCAATCACCACGAGTACCGCCAGCATTGCATTCCAGGCAACCGAAAGCAGCGAGCTGAGCAAGAGTGGGGTTGTCTCGCCGCGTTGAATTGCCAGGCGGTATGCCAGCTTCACTCCGGGACTGTCAGTCAATGCTCTCAAGCTGGGAAGATTGGCCAACTCCGGAGATTCGTCACCTTGAGCCCGTCGACGATGTTCGCGTTTGGCATGATCGACAATAACCGAGCGCTGTTCTGGCGATGCCAGCGTTTGGGATACTTGGAATACAAATGCAGTTAGCCCAATCACTATAAATGAACCTGAGGCGATCACCATTAACCAGAAACCGAAACCGATCGAAAGAATCTTCGAGTCGGGCCAGAAGACCTGGGAAGATACAACGATTGTTAGTGATACAATGCCTAGGATGAATAAAGAACCAAAGAAGGCGGCCTCGCTGACACTTCCAACGACCCACCAGCCGCTCATGCGCGTGCCGCGTTTTTTTCCCCAAAGCCGTACCCACTTCGCCACCGAAGGCTCCTAGCAATGATCGCTACTAAATTCGAATTATTTCCCTGGTTTCATCGCAGGTTATCATTCATCGCCAAGGCGATTCGTGCCAGGGGGCAAATTGCGCAAGTCCTACAATTCATGCTTTTCTTTAGCCTCGCTAGATCAGTAGTTGCTGAGGATTGGCCTCAGATACTAGGTCCCTCGCGCGATGGACAAGCCGTGAATCATCCTTCCATTTCGGAGAAATGGCCGGAATCTGCACAAATTAACTGGCAAGTTGGCATAGGCAGTGGTTACGGCGGAGCTGCGATTGTCGAGGGCAAGGTTCTCGTGCTGCACCGCTTCGGCATCGAAGAAGTGTTGGAAGCTGTCGAATTGTCCAGTGGCAAAAAAGTGTGGCGAGCGACCTGGCCAGCGACCTACGAACCCTCCGTCAATCCAGACAATGGGCCGCGCTGCGTACCAACCGTTGTAAACAAGCGTGCGATTTGCTACGGCGCTGCCGGCGACTTGGCCTGCGTCGATACGAGCAACGGAAAGCTGCTTTGGTTGCGAGCACTGCGGAAGGAGTACCAAGCGGAGGATGGATACTTTGGCGCGGGCTCTTCGCCTCTCGTCGTGGGCGAAACGGCCGTCGTATGTCTCGGAGGTCAGCAGGCCGGCATCGTGGCGGTGAATATCAATACAGGCAAGACACTCTGGACAGCAACCAATTACGACGCTAGCTATGCTTCGCCTATAGCCATCGATCCCAATACTATTCTCGTCGTAACTCGGCTGAAGACTGTGCTGCTCAACTTAAACGATGGTGCAGTATTAAGCGAATTTTCTTTCGGCAGTCGTGGCCCGACGGTCAATGCGGCGACGCCCATACTTCTGCAGGCGGATCGGGTCTTGTTGACAGCGAGCTATGGGGTCGGTGCTTCGCTTCTTTCAACCGCCGGCAGGACTCTGACGCCTGTCTTTCAGGGCAGTCAATTACTCAGCAGCCAGTACAACACGCCCGTCGCCGCTGGCTCGCGGGTAGTTGGTATCGACGGACGCGAGGATGTGGGAGTGGCCAGCTTGGTTGCCCTGGACGCGGAAACACAGAAACAAATCTGGAACCAGCCAGCCTATGGTACCGCACATTTGATTGCCGTTGGACCGCAAGCACTCGCACTAAAGCTCGACGGATCGCTGGAGTTAATCGACTTGCAGGCGAACAGCTACAGGAAAATCGCACAGACGAGGTTGCCCCTCGGAACCTATCGCGCGACACCGGCGCTTTCTAGCGGGAGGATTGTGGTTAGAAGTACCGACGCTGATGCTGGCAGGAGCCAATTAATCTGTATCGCCCTGCCATTGAAATAGCGCATCGGCGAACAACAATTAGGGTTTACGTTGGTTTTGCCGTGCCGGCGTAGCCACCTTCGCCAGTGAAGTTGCGCTCTAGAGTGCCGAAGGCACGGCAGGGCCTAGTCCGGAACGAGAGTCTGCTGTCCGAACGGATATTGAACGGATATTGCACTGTAAACTTGGCGTGATCCACAGCGAGACCCATCCGTGCCTTCTAAGAATCCAGGGCCATTTATTGCTGATCTCTTTGATCCAGAGCCGGAGCAGTGGGGACTTCGTGGCGATCCCTACTTGTGGCGCGAAATGAAGACCTTGTTTTCCGGTGTTCCTCTTCCGCAAACCGCAGCGGAGTTTCGTGCTGCGATTCTAAATGCCTTCAAAGACCTCGTTGGAGTGCGCATTGAGGACGGAATGACTGGTTGCTTCGTTGAAAGGTACGCAAAAGGCGGCATGTCAAGCGGAACTGTCAGTGTCAAGTTTTGGTCTAATGAGGCTTTGTCTATCCTCGGACTGCGGTACGCGAATGCTCAAGTCCGCGAGAGGTAGGTCGACTAGTGCGACACGGAAGCCATCAGATGCAAGCAACTGACTCGCCGGTCGCCCGCAGAATCGGACGACGAACTAGAGTCGGAAGACTGTGCTGTGGCGCAAAAGACTGCACAGCGCGCGATGTTGTCTGCAGTCCTGTTGCGATTTTTGCAACCCTATTCGGATTCGTTTTTCAGGAGACCTTTTTTCCGGTTTCTCCCTTTGCCTGACTTGCGACGGTCAGCTTCGTCTTGGACGGCCTCCATGTACTCAGCCCGAAACTCGGCGGAATCGCGTTGGTTAAACACCTCGAGCATCGGATCACGAGTTTTTTCCATCCACGCGATTAGTTGTTGACGTAGTTCTGTAGCCGCGCTCTGATGTGCGGGGGCATCAATCAAATTATGCAGGCAATCTGGATCTGAGGCTACGTGATACAACTCTTCGACCACACGATGATCGGCCAGATCTAATCGGGCTGCTATGTTTTCATTTGTCTGCGCGAGCACCTTCATGCGTCGGTAGGTATCGGTGCCATTGGTTGCCGTTGCCATCGGCAGTTTTCCGTCGGACCAAGGATTAAAAATGTAGAGATAATCGCGAGTCTCAATCGCTCGCATTGGATTGCGCTTTCCACCGGAGTTTTCATTATATTCTTTGACTACAAAGTCGCGCTCACTTTGGTTCTCGCCGCGGCACAGCGCCGCAAAGGAGCGACCGTCGAGGTTTTCTGGTAATGGCTGCCCCAAGATCTCGAGTATTGTCGGCAGAATATCGACGGCGGAAATCATATGCTGAGCGTCAACGGTGCCCGGACGCGTGACGCCCGGCCAATGAATCATAAGCGGCGTGCGTGTGCTGTGATGATAGAGTTGGGTTTTCGCGAAAGGCAGCGGCATGCCATGGTCGGATAAGAAGAGTATGACTGTATCAGCTTCTGCACCGCTTTTCTTGAGTGCATTGAGAATGGCGCCAAGACCGTCGTCCGCGCGTCGAACCGACGAATAATAGCGTGCGACTTCAGCGCGAACGACAGGATCATCGGGCAAGAAACCAGGAACAGGAACCTCTTCGGCTGTGAAGACGGCGGACGGAACGTGTGGATCGCTGCCATTCTTTACCTCCGCATAGAAAGGCTTATGGGGATCGGCGATGTTTATTACCAGGCAGAACGGCTTGCCGGCGGCTTTCGCTGCCTCGATGCCTTGGGTGGTTGAATCACCGTAGCTCACTGGATCTTTGGTATGTGCCGCACTTCCGTTGGGAGCCGTGTCCAGGTTCTGGTCCCAGGCGTAAGGCGAGTAAGGCGTCGAGTGCGAGACTTTGTGGCGAATGGCCGTGAAGTATCCAGCTTTTTGAGCCAAGTCGCACAGCACGGGATAGGTCGGTTGTTTGACCTGATAAAAACCCTCGACACCGTTGTTATGCGGATACCTGCCCGACCACATTACATTTCGCGACGGCATACAGTTGCCGACTTGCACGTGAGCATACTGGAAGCGTAGCGACTTGGCCGCCAGTTGATCCATATGGGGAGAGATGTTCGGAAGTTTGCAACCATAGACACCGACCGAATCGCAACTCATGTCATCGACAGTCACGATGAGCAAGTTCGTGGCTGCCTGGATGTCGACTGCGCAACACACGCAAACGAACAGAAGTAGATTTCGAAGCATGGTAGATTTCCCGTGTGGAGCTGTTTAGTCGGTTTGTCCCTTGGCTTGCATTTTAGTCCAGCTATCGCGGAGCGAAACGATTCTATTGAAAACCGGATTGCCCGGTTGTGAATCGACCGTGTCGACGCAGAAATACCCGTTGCGTTCGAACTGCAGTCGTTCGCCAGCAGCGCTGTTTTTCACCGAAGGTTCTACTTTGGCGGCAATGATCTGCAGGCTGTCCGGATTCATATTGTCCAAAAACGTCATGCCTTGGCCCGCATCCTCGGGATTCTCGCTCAGGAACAAGCGGTCGTACAAGCGCACTGTAGCATCGACGGCATGCTGGGCACTGACCCAGTGAATCACGCCCTTAACTTTGCGTTGTTCTCCATCTTCGCTACCACTGCGCGTGGCTGGATCGAACGTGCACTGCAACTCGGTCACGCGTCCACTGGCCGGGTCTTTGATGACTTCATTGCATTGGATTACATAGCCGTATCGCAAACGTACTTCACCGCCAGGCTTCAATCGGAAGAACTTCTTGGGGGCATCCTCGAGAAAATCGTCCTGTTCGATGAACAGTTCACGCGTGAACGGAATTTCACGTGTTCCAGCAGTTGCATCTTCAGGGTTGTTTACCGCTTCCAATAGTTCGACTTTGTCGGCTGGGTAGTTGGTGATGACAATCTTTAGCGGGTTGAGTACCGCCATAACGCGATTAGCTACAGCGTTCAAGTGTTCGCGCACGGCATTTTCCAAGACAGTTACATCGATCGTGCTATAGAACCTGGCCACGCCGATACGTTCGCAAAAAATGCGAATGCTCTCGGGCGTGTAGCCGCGTCGACGAAGTCCACTGATGGTCGGCATCCTGGGATCGTCCCAGCCGCTAACGTGCCGCTCCTGAACCAATTGCAATAACTTGCGTTTGCTCATCACGGTATAGCTGAGATTGAGGCGTGCAAACTCCATTTGACGCGGATGGTAGATTCCTAGATTCTCGCAGAACCAATCGTAGAGTGGACGATGGTCCTCAAATTCCAAAGTACAAATCGAGTGCGTGATGCCTTCAATCGAGTCGCTTTGGCCGTGCGCCCAATCGTACATCGGATAAATGCACCACTTATCGCCGGTTCGATGGTGATGTGCGCGGAGGACTCGATACATCACGGGGTCGCGCAAATTGACGTTTGGCGCCGCCATGTCGATTTTGGCGCGCAGTGTGCGCGAGCCATCAGCGCACTCGCCTGCCTTCATGGATTGGAAAAGTTTGAGATTCTCCTCCACGGTTCGATTGCGAAATGGGCTTTCTTTGCCCGGAGCTGTGAGCGTGCCGCGATACTCACGGACTTGTTCGCCAGTCAAATCGCAAACGTAGGCTTTGCCTTGCTTGATCAACTGAATGGCCCATTCGAAAAGTTGATCGAAGTAGTCCGATGCATAACGCAGTTCGTCCCATTCGAATCCCAGCCAGCGCACGTCCTCTTGAATCGAGTCGACGTACTCTTGTTCTTCTTTGCTCGGATTGGTGTCATCGAATCGCAGGTTGCAGCGACCTGCGTAGGATTGCTTCAAGCCGAAATTCAGGCAGATACTCTTTGCATGACCGATATGCAAATAGCCGTTGGGCTCTGGAGGAAAACGAGTCGTAATCACTCTGCCAGCGAGTTTCGGCAGTTTGAGATCCTTCTCGATTTCTTGCTCGATAAAATTCAGGCGCTGTCTTGGGCTGTCTTCCGCTGGCGAATCCTCGGTCGGGCTCATTCGGTAATCTTCCCACTTCGAAGTCGGATAATAAATCTGGGATTGGGTATACACGCAGCACGATGGGCCACGAGCGTCCTGTCGTGCACGCTGCTGAATCAGATTATCTTCGAATTACTATGGGTTACTAGCCCATGCGGCTGGTTTCCCCGTCGACCGGGTCAAGTGGCTCAGCCATTAATCGGCAAGTAGTCGCACCACTGAATTTCGTCGGGTAATTTTCGCTGATTGCAAATCTCCAGGTGAACTACGCGCCGCCGTAGCCGGTTCGTCGGACTCGACAGCAGGCTGCTTTGCGCCAACAGCGGGCGCATCACAAATATGTCCCCCGCTTCGCCATGAATTGTTTCGATTGCAGATGCCGCAGGCGGTGGACATAAATCCTCGTCGCCAGCCGCGGTCGCATGCGAGCCCGGCAGTATGACCACTGGACCATTCTCGTCGTTCATCGGGTCGATCGATAATCTCAGGGTGAGCATATTTTCCAGTAACCATTGCGGAGCGGTCAAATGGGCGATGCCAGCTTTGATCGTTGGATGAGAGAATTCTCCCAACTTGGAAGGTAGTTTGCGCACAGCAATAGTACGGTCGCGATGCCAGGGCAATGTCCAGGAACGCGAGGGAGGTTTGTCAAAGAACAGGGCTCGAACGATTCCGGCGTCTTCGCCAAGCGCCTGCTGGATCACTTTTCTCGCCTGCGGTAGATAGGCTAGCGCCGAAACACCTGGCCAAATTTGCAGTAGATTGCGAATTCCGTAGGCCACGCCTCGGCTGGACAATACGCCATTTACATCCAACTGCATTCGTTGCTCGATCTCGCTGGCGAATTCGGCAACTTGTTGGGCGTCTGCCGCGCGACGCAGCCAGCAACAGCCGCGGGCTGCGAGCTCGATTCCAAGTGCGTCTGTTGTCACTGCTCTTCCTCACTAACGCGTTTTTATTGCTCAGAATTACTTTGTAAAAGTGCGCTATATTGAGGGCATGAGACGGGTTTTTAGAAAAAGTCGAGAAAACATTGCATAGAATTAATTTGTAGGCCGAATGCACTTGGCCGTGTACTTTTTCGCCCAGACATTTATATGTTGTAGCCACTTCGATGTTTAGGTGGCAAAGCCCAATTGGTCCCAAGGAGAACGCATGTATCGAAGATCCGTACTCAAAGGCTCCCTGGTCGCCACTACGGTGTTCGCGCGGACTGTTGCGCAGGAAAACGTGGCCGCTGTAGAAATGACGGACGCGCTGAGCCGCAGCTTTTCAAAGCCGATCTTTATTGCCACCTGGCCATTTGGAAAAGCCGCATGTGAAAAGTCACGCAGCGAATTGTCCAACGGTGCTAACTTGCTCGACTCTGTTGAGCGAGGCATAAACGTTGTAGAGCTCGACGAAAGTATCAGCTCGGTGGGTTTGGGTGGCTTGCCCAACGCAGATGGCGTGGTGCAATTGGACGCATCCTTTATGGATGGAGCCACTCAGAAATCCGGAGCGGTAGCCGCGCTAGAAGGCTTTGCGAATCCAATATCGGTTGCGCGTCGCGTCATGGAAAAAACCAAACATGCGATGCTGGCCGGCGAAGATGCGGCATTGTTTGCGAAACGCGAAGGCTTCGAAAGTCGCGACCTGTTGACACCCAAGGCTCGCCAAGCCTGGCAGCTTTGGCGACAAAAACAAGCCACCGCCGAGAAATCGCACGATACCATTGCCCTACTGGGTTTGGCCAGCGACGAACATCTGGTCGGCGGTTGCTCAACCAGCGGTTTGGCATTCAAGATGCCAGGGCGAGTAGGCGACAGTCCCATCATTGGAGCCGGACTGTATGTCGATGGCGAGGTGGGAGCGGCAGGCGCGACAGGGGTCGGAGAAAACATACTGCGATACTGTGCATCTTTCTTAATCGTTGAGTTCATGCGACAGGGCCTGGCGCCGACCGCCGCTTGCGAAGCGGCGATTCGACGCATCGCTGCTGGCGACCGCCGCAAGCCGGAGGAGTTGAGCGTCAACTTCGTAGCCATCAACAAAGCGGGTCAAGTCGGTGCCGCCGGTACCGACGCAGAATTCCGCTGTGCAATCGTCGATGCCAACCGTAGCATCATCGTGCGACCAACACGCGTGAGCTAGTGCGTTGTCCACATTAGAATTGTGGGTTGGCTGTAGCCACCGCTGCCAAGCTGCCAAGTGGTGGTTTTTACCCGTAAAGTATACCTTCGCCAGTTCGCCAGACGGTCGACGCACACCGTAGCCACCGTCGCCAGACGGCGAAGGGTTTGGAATTATGTCCAATCCACCACTTGGCAGCGGGTGGCTACGAGACGTAGACACCTTCGCCAGACGGTGGACACAAAACGAGTGACTCAAGACCAAGCTGACGAGATGTGCTTGTTGGCTCAAAACACTAGGATGAATCGGAAGCCATGGAAGTCCCATTAATTAGTGCGACAGATTTGGCTATTGCGAAGCTGTCCGACATATTGCAACCAGTTGCCGAGGAGCTACTGCCAATCGAATCTGTGTTGGGACGCGTCCTGGCCGCCGAAGTCCAGGCTGACCGGGATTCTCCGGCCCTCGACGTTTCTGCCATGGATGGGTTCGCCGTGTGTCTTGCCGGTCTGCATGCCGCAAGCCTCGCACAACTCGATTGGCCCGTACAGGCTACTAGCGCAGCCGGGTGGCCACCCCTTGAATTGCTGCCCGGTCACGCGGTGCGCATTTTTACTGGCGCAGCTGTCCCAGCCAACGCAAACTGCATTATTCGACGCGAGGACACGAATGAATACTTGGATCGGGTCCGATTCAATCTGCCAAAAGAATCATTGCAAGTCGGACAGAATATTCGCCGACGAGGCGAGAATTCTACATTGGGAGCAACGATTCTAGGCTCCGGCGCGGTGATAAACGCGGCTACTATTGGAGCGCTCGCGAGCTTCGGTGCGGCTCAAATACGCGTCCAACGAAAAGTTCGGGTGGCAATTCTCAATACGGGCGACGAGTTATGTATGCCGGGAGCCGAAGTGGCGGCGTGGCAGATCCGCGACTCGAACGGCCCTACTTTGGAGGCTTGGTTGGCAAGCGTTCCTTGGATTGAGATCTCCGCACGCACACGCGTCGCGGACCGCTTGGAGGCTGTACGCGAGGCTTTGCAGGCCCACTTGGAAAATTCTGATGCAATTTTACTAACCGGCGGTGTTTCCATGGGCGATACCGACTTTGTGCCGGCTGCCATCGAAGCTTTGGGGGGGCAGATCGTCTTTCATCGTTTGCCTATTCGCCCTGGTAGACCGGTCTTGGGGGGAGCGTTCCATGGCAAACTAATCTTGGGGTTGCCTGGCAATCCCGTGAGCGTGGCGGTTACCTCGCGAGTAATCGGACTGCCGTTGCTCCAGAGATTGGGTGGCAGCGCAGATCGAACTCAGCGGCCAATGGTGCGGCTTGCCGAGCACGACGGAAAGCAACTGGATTTAGTTTGGTATCGATTGGTCCAAATTGGTAAGGATGGGCTGGTACACTTGGTCGAATCGCGCGGATCGGGGGATATTGTGTCATTATCGCACAGCAGCGGTTTTATCGAAGTCCCTGTGAGAGCAAGCGAGGACAGCCCATTCCGTTTAACGCTGTGGTAGATTAACCCTTTGGGAGCTCATCGGGTTGGTGCTTTAAAAGGACAGCGCTGTTCTTGCTGGCACTGGAAATCGCAGGGCTTGTGGTTAAAGATCGCCACTCCGCTCATACAAAGTGGTGTAGCAGTTTTGGGCGGGTAGATTTGAGCCAGTAATTTTGAGCGGGTAGTTCTGAGCGGGTAGTTCTGAGCGGGTAGTTTTGGGCTGAGGCTTCGCGATGCAAGGGTTTACACTTCGACCGACATTTGAAATTCCGCTCGCTGAGTCGCGTACGGATGCGATCGCGAAACTGTCCATTGAGTTTTCGAAAGCCCTAGATTCGAAAGCCAACGAACCGGGCAGTTTCTTAATGCATGGCGAATACGGCGAGCTCCATTTGCCAGTCGCAGAACACCGCTTGTGGTCGCCGCATTTGTCGTTCTATATATGCGAAAGAAATCAAGGCGGTTTGCTGCGTGGACGGTTCGCGCCCCGGATTGAAATTTGGACTTTGGTTTGGGTTTTCTATTTGGCCCTGGCCTTTACCGCTTTTTTTGGTCTGATATTCGCCTATTCGCAATGGATGTTGAGAGAACCTACTTGGGGGCATTGGATCGCCGTGCTTGCGCTTGGGCTGATTCTGCTGCTGTACCTTACGGCCAACGTTGGACAACAGCTCAGTTCCGATCAGATGGCTGCTTTGCGAACACGTTTAGACAAGATTCTGGAAGATGCCAAAGTTACGGCAGAGATCAGCGGTGGCCCAAGCGCTTAGCGACAAATGAATTGGACCCCTAGCGACAGCCGACCTGCCGCCGAGAAAAATCTGCCTTTCTTGCAACTTGGCCCGAAGCACTTGGCTTGAAAGTCGGTTGCAATTGAAGAACGATAGGTAGGATTCTCGCATGGGTTGCGCGATCAGTATCGTCGGTTTACGCAGTCGTTTACCTTTTTTGTTTGCACGTTTCAGCATTGCAGCCACTCAGAAGGATTGGAACTGAATTGAGAATTTACATATTGGTTTGGGGGGTGCTGTTGATTGCCACTGTCCGATTTGGATGGGCAGAAGATTTGGTGTTTCAGTCCAAGGAACTGAATGAGAGTAGTGGCATCGCCCAACTCGGTAATCATTTGTGGTCGCACAATGATTCGGGTGACAAGCCGCGAGTGTTCGCGTTTGGGATGCGCGGGGATTTGCGGGCTGAGGTCGCGATCGCTGGAGCGGAGGCTATCGATTGGGAGGATATGTGTTCATTCAGTCGCGATGGCAAGCACTTCATCGCTGTAGGCGATGTAGGCGACAACGAGGCCAAAAGAAAGTCTGTTTCTATCTATGTCATCGAGGTTTCGCCAGGCTTGATTAACGAGCAACCACGAACCTTTGCGAGCTTGTCGCAGTCGGCCATCGCCATTCTACGAGTAACGTATCCGGACCGACCGGTAAATTGCGAGGCATTGGCCTATGATCCGCTCACCCGATCGTTTGTGCTTGCGACTAAAGAAACGTTGCGTTGTCGTTTATTTCGGGTCGACGCTGCTATATTGCAGGGTGAACAACGTGTTGAAGCGGAACTGGTAGACACTCTCGCTTTGCCCATGGTCACGGGAGGAGATATTTCCACGGATGGGTTACGCTTAGTGCTATGTACCTATGGCCCGGGGTGTTTAATCGAGCGAGACGCTGGCAAGGCTGGCAAACCATGGAGGACAAGCGGCGAGAATTCGCTGAAAATGTTCGAACTTCCCATTCGCAAACAAGGCGAGAGCGTCTGTTTTAGTTCGGATGGAAAGTCACTTTACCTGAGTAGCGAGTTTACGCCCTCGCCGCTGTTTTGTGTGCCACTTCCCCAGGAATAAGTCTGTTGGTACTGCTGCTGCGATACGTTTGTAAGTTAATTCTGGCTGCCTGCGGTTGCCGCTTGGGGGAACGCGGCTTATTCTTTGGATCCAGCAGATTGTGTTGGCAGAGAGCAGATGAACTGCTGCTCGCCCCTGGATCGGCAATCGAAAAGGAGCATTAAATGCCTCGGCTGAATGTGGAAGGTTTTGGTGAGTTTGAAGTTGCGGCTGGTAAGCGATTGGTGTTGGCGCTCACAGAAGCCGGAATCGACCAACTGCATGCTTGTGGTGGCAATGCGCGCTGCACCACTTGTCGCGTGGAGTTCGTGGAAGGTGAACCAACGAGAATGACCCAAGCGGAAAGGGATTGCTTGGCAGCAAAACAGGTCGCGGGCGTGCGTTTAAGTTGTCAAATTCCATGCGAAAGCGATATGACGGTGCGGGTAATTAGTCGTTTCGAAGGCAGTGGGCGCAAAGATGCAGGAAGCCCCGTCGATGCTGCGATCAAGCCCGAACCCGTGGTGTGGGTAGAGAAATAATTGGCTGGCCTTGCGCTACATGCAAGTTGGACCAAGTGCGCATCGTTCGCTACTTTAAATTCATCGTTACTATTCTTTAGTGTTAGGTCTGTAGGACATGCTTCGATATTGGACAGCGGGTGAATCGCATGGACGCACGCTGTTGGCGTTGGTTGATGGATTTCCTGCCGGACTGGAAATAGACTATGAACATGTGAATGTTGAATTGTCGCGTCGGCAGGGCGGCTATGGACGCGGCGGCAGACAAAAATTGGAGACTGATAAGCTCGAGGTTTTGACGGGAATCTGGCAGGGCCGGACGCTAGGTAGTCCCTTGACTCTGCAGGTGATCAACGCCGACTACAAACTGGAACGATTGAAAGAACTGGAACGCCCGCGTCCCGGCCACGCTGACTTGGTCGGTGCAATTAAGTATCTCGGATCCATCCGCGGCGTGCTAGAAAGAGCTAGCGCGCGAGAGACCGCCGTGCGGGTAGCTGCCGGTGCGCTAGCGAGACAATTGCTCCGAGTTTTTGGCATCGAAACCATCGGTTACGTTACCGAGATCGGAGGCTTGGCTGTCGAGACTCCAGCGGGGAGTATTGCCGCTGGTCGAACGCTGCGCGATCGCAGCAGCGTGTACACGCTTGCTCCAGAGCGAGACAGTGAATTTGAGAAACTGATCGATGCGGCCGCGGATGACGGAGACACGCTCGGAGGAGTAATGGAAGTCCGCGTGGATGGGTTGCCGATAGGTTTAGGTACCCATGCCCAGTGGGATCGAAAACTCGATGGCAGGATTGCCCAAGCTGTGATGGCAGTACAAGCGATCAAAGGGGTTGAGATCGGACTTGGATTCGAAGCCGCCCGACGACCGGGCTCCAAGGTCCACGATTCAATTCACTATGATGCGGACCAAAAACACTTGCCTAGCTTGGGCTACACTCGTCCCACCAATAATGCCGGTGGATTGGAAGGTGGCATGACGAATGGACAGCCGTTGATCGTTCGAGCAGCCAAGAAACCAATCAGCACGTTGAGAAAACCACTTGACTCAATTCGAATGGATACGAAAGAGGCACAACGTGCTAGCTATGAACGCAGCGATGTTTGTGCTGTTTCTGCGGCGAGCGTAATTGTTGAGCATGTGGTTGCGTTCGAAGTGGCTGCGGCTTTGGTTGAAAAGTTCGGTGGCGACAGTGTGGTGGAAATGCAAGATCGCTATCAACTCTATCTACAGCGTGCCGCCCAGCACTAATCGGGGCTCGATTGCCGACCAAGCAGGATCCTGGCAGGAAATCTTGTCATTGCTAGCGTTTTTCCCAGTAGACGCCGCTACGGAATGCACGTTAATCTCCCGCATGAGTCCCGAGGCTACATAGAATCCGCTCTTTGAGGCTGACTGCACAGGATGGCAGAAAAGCGAAGTCGATCGACATGGCGCGTACACGAGTCTACGGCTCGTGGCCTGTGCCGACTTGCGTTTGTGATGCTTGGCATTGTCCCGCTCGGCCTGTGCGCGTTGTGGAGCGCTCAGCAATTTCTGCCTGGTTACCAGGCCAAGCAAATCCGCGCTTTTGAACAGTTATTGGGCGCGCAATTAGGTCTCGGCGTACGCGTGACTGCAGTCGAAAGCCGGACGCCGCAGGAGTTTGCGCTTCACGAAATTCGACTCTTCCATCCTGAGACGCATGAGGCGTTGGGTGAGGTTCGGTTAGTTGAAGTTCGGCGCGCGGAAGGTAAATGGGATATTCGCTTGACGAATCCTCGTTTAGACGGTGATCGGCTCGCACTCACTTTTCGTCTGATTCACGATTGGTTGTTGTGTCGTCCAAGCTCGAGTTCTGAAGCAGCCAACATCCACATGGAGCAACTATCCGTTCACGATGCGCGGACGGAGGTCAAACTGTACAGATTGTCTTGTTCGCTGTTGCCTACGGAGGAAGCGACATTTTTGACCATGCGGTTTAGCAACCAGCCGTTATCGGAGATCGCCAGCAAGCCAGCCAACGCCAGCGGTGCCGACAGTCCCCATTCTCCCCTGACGCAGTTAATTGTTAAGAGGCATCATCGGCAGCTAGAGTTAAGGACGGAGTTGCAGGTGCGAACCGGGGGCACTGCCCTTCCCTGCACGCTATTCAGTAAGCTAATTCCAGAGTTGGCGTTGCTGGGCGAGCAAGCTCGATTTGCAGGTACGCTCAATATCGATGTCCGGGGACAGGCTTGGAGTATGGCGGCGACCAACACCACTATCGCTGGAATTGATATGGGACGATTAACCGGCGGCTCTCAGGCTGCGATTGGCGGTGTTGGTCAAGTGTGGTTGAATCCGCTACTGATAAACAATCAAGGCCTAAAGCAAGCCTATGGGAATGGAGAAATCGTCAATGGAAGCATGGCACATGGCTTGTTCAGTGCCATGGGACAGAATTTAGGCGTGCAGTTGCGGGTCACCAATCCTGTGACATCCTACTCGTTCGACCGATTCCAATTTTCGGTGCATTTAAGCGAGCCTAGGCTGCATTTCGTTTGTCAAATGTTCGATGCGCTTGGAATCCTGGCAGAGCGTCAGCATGGAAATTGGAGCGTAGGATTGCCGCTAGAGAATTTAGTTGCCACGCTCGATCAATGCGCTGCGCCGACAAGATTGGCCAATGCGACGCAGGGGGGATTGCCGGTTTCGTGGCTCTCCAAACAGGCTCTCGTATGGTTGCCAATGGGCAGTCAATTTACGCAATCCCAGGATGCCGGTTTGCGACTGAGTGCAAACCGATCGACCAATGCGAACGATTAGCCGGCGTTCGGTGTTTTTGTTCCTGGTCGTGAAGCGGAGCGCACCCACCAAAATCAATCGCAGCTTGAATCGGCCTGCTAGATGTCTAAAAACTGTGCTGCCAGGTTTGAGATTTGCTCGGAATGCTCAAAGATCTCTAGCAACGCGTTTGCTTCAATCGACCGCAGTTTCTTCAGGCGTTTTGCGTCGAGCGGTCTCGACTTTAGATTGCGTATGAATACCGCCACGACTTGCCTTGGGAAGCGCTTGGCGAGGAAACGATAAATCTCTGGATCTTTCTCGCCGCTATCGCCAATGAGCATGAATTTGCGTGCCGGCATTCGTTTAAAGATGCTGGCGATGATGCCTACTTTGCTGTTTCGACGCACCGGTCGAAATCGCTTAAACATTTCATCCCGTACACGGAAGTACCGCAAATGCATGCTGCCTGCCGGGAACTGGCTGGTCGAGCAGAGTTCGGCTAGCGGGTGGTACAATTGCCATGGACTACTGGATACATAGTGGAAATCGCAACCCAGATCGCGCCAGTCTCGATAAAGCTGTGCCATGCCATCGACGACTTCAAACGGCCGCAGGAATGTATTGGCCAACATTTCGCTACGGCTTGTTGCTTCGGTCATTTTGATCGTATCGTCGATGTCGCTGATGACACTTAAGCCCTGCGGAGAGACGACGTGCAATTGACCTGAAGTGGCACTGATCGATCCGACATCATCCGTGGATCGCAATAGTTCCATGGGCGTGACGATTGATTGTCCGTCCAACGCATCTGCATGATGAGGAAAATTATCCTCTGGCAATGTGAGGACTCCATAAAAAGCTCCGTTGCGCCGCGTGCGCCTGCGCAGACGGTAATGTTGGCCGGCAATTTGAAGCACAATCCTGCGTCGTCGGCCTGGTGCTGACAAGAATCCATCGATGCGCCGTTGGAATGTCTCGCTGGCCACCTGTTCGGGAGTCGCTTTCATCGCCTTCTTTAATCCGCGAAGCAATATGCGAGTGCCCAGCGGAATACGTCCATCGACAAATACACGGCCATGCACCAGAGATCGCCAGCACCGTTTTTTTAAGTCGAAATAGCCAAGCGACGGAAACAAAGTCGCTTGCTGTCCAGGTTTTAGGTCAGAATACGCTGGTTTTCGATGGTGACTCACTCAGGGTCCGCCTAAGTAAACGAGTTCCGACTCAATGGGGAGAATTCAATTAAGGCGTTGGAGGAGATTTCTTTTGCGAAAACAACCATTCGAAGGTCGCTTCGTTTGCAAATGTTTGCGTCCAACTGTCGTGTTGAACTCCCGGATATTCAGTGTACCGTGGTTGACCGCCGGCTGCTTTAAGGGCCGCTATCATCGTTCGCGACTTTTCGACGTTGACCGCTCTGTCGTCATCCCCATGAAAACACCAAATTGGGATGTGCTTGAAGGACTCTACATTAGCGGTGTTGCCGCCTCCGCAAATCGGAATGGCCGCGGCGATCAATTCGGGCCGGCGTCCGAGAGCATCCCAAGTTCCGTAGCCACCCATCGATAAACCCGCGAAATAGACTCGGTGCTTGTCGATGGCCGCATCGGCGAGCATCGTGTCGACAACTGACATAGTCAGCTCGAGCGACCGACTGATCTGTTTGGGATATTCGGGTTGGCTAGCACTCCAGTCGATATCGGTCCATTTCTCTTCCTTGGGGCACTGAGGTGCCAACACGTAGCACGCAAACTTCTGTCGACGCTCTGGTTTACAGAATTCCATCATGCAATGCTTGAGTTGTGCTGTATTGTCGTCGCCGCGCTCGCCGGCTCCGTGCAGAAACACGACCAGCGGATATTTTGCCAGCGGGTCGAAGTCGAGTGGTTTGAGCAGGCGATACTTGAGCACATCGCCATTCTCCCCCGCGAATTCTCTAGGCTCGAATAGTTTTTGAGGATCCATCTCCGCAGGCACCACAACGGTTGATTTTTCTTGCGCGTTAGCA
The DNA here is from genome assembly GCA_041736515.1 of Pirellulaceae bacterium. Taxonomy (GTDB): domain Bacteria; phylum Planctomycetota; class Planctomycetia; order Pirellulales; family Pirellulaceae; genus Aureliella. The sequence continues at coordinate 10,003 of JBGSTP010000156.1, read as the reverse complement.
AAAGAGGCGGCTGAAAGCAATAAAAGTAGCAGAAAAGTCCAGCGGATTTTCATGGTGCAATCGCTTTGGATAAAAGATTTTGGAAGTGCCTACAGGTTGTTTTATTCTGTCATTTCGCGGGCGTGATAGCTGGAACGCACAAAAGGACCGCTCGCCACTTTCTCGAAGCCCATTTGCGTGGCGATTTCTCCCAGTTCTGCGAACTCGTCAGGCGGCACGTACCGAGCGACGGGCAGGTACCTCAGCCCGGGCTGTAGGTACTGTCCAAGCGTCAGGAAGTCGCAGCCGAAACGTCTTAGATCGCTTAAGCACTGAATGAGTTCATCCCGCGACTCGCCGAGTCCCAACATAAGACCACTTTTGGTCTTAATCGAAGCGTTGCGTTGCTTGATGCGAGCCAATAGTTCGAGTGTCCAGTTGTAATCGCTTTTGGGACCGCGCACTTTGCGATACAGACGCGGTACCGTTTCCATGTTGTGATTGAAGACTTCGGGGGCTGCTTCGACAACACGGTCTAAGCCATGTTTCTGTTGAATGAAGTCGGGTGTAAGCACTTCGATTGTGGCGCCCGTTTTAGCACGGACAGCCAGCACACACTGATAGAAGTGCTCACCGCCTCCGTCCGGTAAATCGTCTCGGGTGACGGATGTAATGACAACATGCTTGAGGCCCAGCCGATGAGCGGCTTCTGCAACACGACCAGGTTCGTCTAGCTCCAAAGCGTCCGGTTTGCCGCGCGCCACGGCGCAGAATCCACAGGGACGGGTGCAGACATTCCCTAAAATCATGAAGGTCGCTGTTTTTTGCGAGTAGCACTCCATACGGTTGGGGCACTTGGCATTGTCGCACACGGTTTCCAAACGAAGTTCGTCGAGCAAGCCGGCGGTGAAATTATTGAAGTTGCCCTTCGGCAAATCTCTTCGTAGCCAATCGGGCAGGCGTCTCGACGGAGCAAAACCACCGTCAGCTAGCTGGCTACCACAGCTGCCAGAAAAGTTGTTCTCGTCGGAAGTGCTGGGCGATACGACGGGGAGATCAAATGCCATTGGTGAGCCACAGAAATAACCATACAATCTTCGGGAAAACCTCGGCTATTGTAGACCAAGCCACTTGAGCTGCCAAAGGCTGGGAGCACGATTCCTGCAACTGCTTTCACTCGAATCCATTCAGTCGCTTTTTTCGGGCTGTCCGTTTTGCGGTGCATTTGTGCGGATTCAAGATCTTTCATCGTCGTTAAAACTTCGCAAACAGGTGGTTTCCGCAGTCATGTGACTTCCCGCTGGAATCGGTAGTAAAATGGTACAATTCCTGGTCAATCGACTCCTCAACTTCGGCCCGGAGGATTTTGGCTGAACCACGGCGCTCTTATTTTTCGTATGATTTAAGGTTTCCCAACGGTTCTTGTTATTTCGCTATTGAGTTCCTGGAATTTTGAGCAAACAGAAATCACAGCCGACCAGACCGAAACCGACGAAGCCAAAACCGCAGAGTGCCAAAGCGTCGGGTACGAAGGCTAGCAGCTCCAAAAGTCCGATGAGCGGCAGCGGCCAGAAGACTGTTCCGCCGAAAATGATTGCCGACAATCGTAAAACTCGGCAGCATTACGAAATTATCGATTCGCTCGAATGCGGCATGATATTGCTCGGCAGCGAAGTGAAAAGTCTGCGCAATGGCAAGTGTCAATTGGACGAAGCCTACGGACGCGTCAAAGGCGAAACACTGTGGTTGTTTGGGTGCAATATTGCCGAATATCCCCAAGCCACAGTTTGGAACCACGAGCCGAAGAGACCAAGGCAACTGTTGGTTCACCGCCGGGAAATGTCTAAGTTCATCGCCAAGGCAAAAGAGAAAGGCCTAACGCTGATTCCGTTGAAAATGTACTTCAATGAACGCGGTGTTGCCAAATGCGAGATGGCACTGTGTAAGGGACTCAAACTGCATGACAAGCGCGATAAGTTGAAGAAGGCCGACGCACAGCGGGATATGCAACGAGCCCTGCGTCGTCGCAGTTGATAGCTGAGGCAATGAAGCCGAGAAGTTAGGGATGCATTGCAAGAGCCGAGAGAGTTGAAAACGGATCCAAGAAAGAAACTATCGATGCTGAAGACAAACAACCTGACCAAAACGTTTTCTTTGCCCGACGGTAGCAGACTACCCGTATTGGATGTGCCAGAGTTTAGCATTGCGGCAGGTGAGCAAGTTGTATTGATCGGCGAGAGCGGCGGCGGCAAGACAACGCTGCTCCATTGCATTGCCGGAATTGTTGCTCCGGATTCGGGGACATTGCAAATCGATGGCATCGAAGTGACTAAGCTCAGCGAAGCGGGGCGCGACCGTGTTCGGGCCGCAAAGCTAGGGTATGTGTTTCAGACGTTCAATCTGCTGTCGGGATTCACTGCTTTGGAAAATGTGCGTTTAGGAATGACGTTCGGCTCGAAGAAGCACGATATGCGTCGCGCTATCGATTTGCTCGAGAAGGTTGGACTCAAGGAGCGAATGCACCACAAGCCGGCCGCCCTATCGGTCGGACAGCAACAGCGTGTCGCAGTCGCTCGAGCGCTGGCCAATCGGCCGCGGTTGCTGTTGGCCGATGAACCAACTGCAAATATAGATCCGGGTAACCAACAAAAGATTATTGACCTTTTGCGGACCTGCTGTACCGAAGAGAATATTGCCATGTTGCTCGTTACCCACTCCATGCAGGTTGCCGAACAGTTCGATCGCGTCGATAAACTCGAGAGTATTAATCGGGCTGCCGCTCCAGTCAGTTGAAATGGAGCACACACAGCAATTTTCGACCTCATGCCCAGTTCTAGGGCCGAAATGCCGTTTCCTCTTCTCCAGACGGCACGTTCCCCGCCGTTGAGCCGAGAGTTCAGCAAAAATTGCCGCCGCAATGCTCCGGCAGTCGTTGAACTTGCTCGCGTTCGCAGTTACGCTAGCTTCGGTTTCCGCAAAGTACGACTTCCGCGTACGTCTTTCCGCAATGCAAATGTCCTTTCAATCGACTGCGAGATAGCCTATGAGCCACTCAAACGACCAATCCTCTGTTGCTCTTGCCCCCAACGCGTATCGGTTATTGTGGGCGGGTTTCATGGCCATTCTTGCCGCGGGCGTGGGCTTTGCAATTCGCGGCGGTATCTTTGATAACTGGGGTGGTGAGTATGGCTTTACTGCTTCGCAGCTTGGCGCCATCGGTGGAGCGGGCTTTACGGGTTTCTGTTTTGGGATCATCGTCGGTGGTGTGATTGCAGATAAAATTGGCTACGGCTGGCTGGTAATCCTAGCCTTCGTGTGTCACGTCCTGTCTGCGTTTGTGACCTTTGCTGCCTCAACCCCCGAAAATGCGTACACCTATTTGTACTGGGGCATGTTCATTTTTGCGTACGCAAATGGAACCCTTGAAGCGGTCGCTAATCCTCTTGTTGCTACGCTCTTTCCACACAATCGAACGCACTACTTGAATATTCTGCACGCGAGCTGGCCTGCGGGTATGATTTTGGGATCGGTGATTGGTTGGGTTCTTGACGACCGGATGCATGTCGGTTGGAAGACGCAATTGGCACTTTACCTCGCACCTACGTTGCTCTACGGATTGATGTTTCTGGGGCAAAAGATGCCGAAGTCGGAAGCTTCGGAAAAGGGAATCAGCCTGGGCAGCATGTTTAAGGATGTTGGCTTGCTCGGTGCTTTGGTGGCTTGCTACTTGCTGTCAATGTTCCTCGGTGACGTGTTGACGCCGGTGCTTGGAGAATCAGCCTCGATCGGTGGCTACGTCATTGCGGGCATTTTGCTCGTTGCCGTGGGCGTTATCACTAACTTCTCGATCGGATCTTTCTTACTCTTCGTGCTTTTCGTGACACACGCATTGGTGGGCGCAGTGGAACTCGGTACCGACGGTTGGATACAGAACATTACCGGAAACCTGTTTACATCCGAACAGGGTAAGTTCCTATTCATTTGGACATCATCGATCATGTTTGGGCTGCGGTTCGCAGCCCATTTTATCGAGAAGAGCTTAAAGATTTCGCCCGTTGGTTTGCTGCTTATCTGCTCGGTGTTAGCTGTTATTGGATTGCAGTTGGCCAGTATCATGCAAACCTTTACGGTCGCCTTGATAGCGCTGGGTATCTACGCGGTGGGCAAAACATTTTTCTGGCCCACAATGTTGGCGGTTGTGTCGGATCGTTATCCAAGGACGGGTGCTGTGGCGATATCAATCATGGGTGGTATCGGCATGTTATCCGCTGGCCTTCTAGGTGGTCCGGGACTCGGATATGGCAAGGATCGATTCGCCGCAGACGCCCTAAAAACCAGCAATGCGGCGGTCTACGAGACAGCTCAGAATACTGAGAGCCCTTCAAAGTTCCTGTTCTTTGATAAGGTAAATGCCATAGATGGTAAAATTCTCGAAGAAGCCAACAAAGCAGAAAATCCAACGCCAGAGCAACAAGCAATCTCGGCGGCAAGTCAAGCGGGCGACCGTGCGACTCTCAAAGCAGACTCGGCCATACCAGCTACTATGGCTGTCATTTACCTGCTAATTCTGCTGTACTTCAAGAGCATTGGCGGATATAAACCCGTCCGGATCGAGGAGTAAAAATAATACGAATAATTTGCCGACCAGTGACGGCTGGTCGGTATGGCTAGTACGAAAGCAAGGAAGTTATGCACAAACGCTCGGGTTTCCCCGAGCGTTTTTTTCGTTAAGCGCTTGCCGATCACATTCTGAGGCAACAATGCGCGTTGTTGTGGCATTCGCTGCCCAGGCAGGTCAACTCACCCCGTGCAATACAAAACAGGCCTTAGCCAACTCGCCTGGGTAATTACAATAGTGTTTTCATCAGAGCACAGGGCTAACTTGGCGAACCTGCAGCTTGCTTGTGGCTGTCCTGTAACGCAGATAGAGACCAAAATTTGAGTCTCAGTTGACGCACCGCAGTTCTTGGAAAAGTAGGCACAATTTATGAAGACCATGGCCGTATGGCTAGGATCTGGTTTGCTGATCGCGGCAACCCTTGCCTTGATTGCCGGCTTGGCAGTTTACAAGTACAACCAAATACAAGCCTCGATGAACGCCGATCCGCCGCCTGAGTATCCAGTAGCAGTCTCAATCGTCGCTGCCAAGGAGTTGTCCACTCGAAACCGCACCACCATGATTGGCACGGTGTTGTCACCGCAATCAATTATCTTAAGCAATGAGATTGCTGGCACTGTTTCTGCGATTCATTTTGAACCGGGGCACGTCGTCGAGAAAGGTCAAGTATTGGTCGAACTGGACACGAGTGTCGAGCTCGCTCAGCTCGAGTCTGCTCGAGCGCGTCGCACCATTGCCGATTCTGCGTTTAGACGCGTCCGCGAAGCGGCCGATGCGCGCGCCGTAACGCCCAGCGAACTCGACGAAGCGACCGCCGCATTGGCACAAGCCACCGCCGAAGTAGACGAGTTGGAAGCGGTAATCAATCGCAAAACATTGCGAGCCCCATTTCGCGGAAACATTGGCTTGTCGGATACACACCTGGGACAATTCCTACCAAGCGGTTTTAACATCGCTTCGTTGCAAAGCATCGAGGATTTCGTTTACGTAGACTTCATGATTCCGCAGTCTGCGTCAGACTCTGTTCGGGTGGGCGATCAGGTTCAGCTGCAGGCCCAGTTGCACGGACTGGTCGGTGAAGTTATCGCGTTGGATTCACAGGCTGATAGGAAGAGTCGCAATTTGATGGCACGAGCCAAGACGGACAGCCATCCCGAGTTCTTGCTTCCTGGCGATTCTGTCAAAGTCGCCATTGAATATGGCAAACCGCTAACGAAACCCGCGGTGCCAGCTGAGTCGCTGCGCTCGGCTCCGATGCAAACCTATGTCTACGTAGCCACACAAGATAAGCTAGGTGCATTGAGGGCCTATGCCCGGCAGGTGATACCAGGTGTTACTGTCGATGGTTGGCTGAGAATCGTCAGCGGTCTCAATGTAGGCGAACAGGTCGTCTCAGAGGGTAGTTTCAAACTGCGCGATGGAGCCTTGGTTTCGGCCAGCTCCAGTGACGCTCCTCCGCCCAATGAGCATGCTCATTAATTCCGAAAGCAACTTCCTTGCGTAGCATTACCGATATATTCATTCGGCATCCAGTTCTGGCGATTGTTGTCAACATTGCGATTGTGCTCGTCGGCTTACGATCGATGATGTCGCTGCCCATCCAACAGTATCCCACGATCGAAAGCACGTCGGTCGTCATCACGACCTATTATATCGGGGCGAGCGCTGAGACGGTGCGAGGGTTTCTCACCACACCCATCGAACAGGCTGTGTCTTCCATTGCGGGTGTGGAGTGTATTGAGTCCAGCTCATTGGCTGGCGCCAGCACGATTACTGTCCGATTAAAGCTGAATCACGATAGTACCCAGGCGCTCGCGGAAGTGAACGCTAGACTCCAACAGGTACGTAGAACCCTGCCAGCAGAAGCTGAGCCATCGGTTATCGAACTGCAGCGAGCCGATCGCCCCTATGCGTCCTTCTACATTAGTTTTACCTCTGACCAGTTCAATATTTCGGAACTGACCGATTGGCTCAATCGCAACATTCAACCACAACTTTCAACTCTCTCCGGTGTGCAGCGCGTGGGCGTCGAAGCGGGCCAAATGCCCGCGATGCGAATCTGGATCTCGCCCAATCGGCTTAGCGAACTGAACCTAACCCCTGGCGACGTTTACAATGCGTTGCGACGAAACAATTATCTGGCGGCCATCGGTCGCATTCGTAGCGATAACGTGCAAGTCGATTTGTTGACGGATACGGATCTACGGACGGTAGAGGAATTCCAAGAACTGATTGTCTCTCAGCAGGCGGGCGGAATCATACGCTTAAAAGACGTAGCCCGCATCGAGCTGGGTTCAGAAGAGCCCATCGCGACAGCCATGTATCAAGGCCGAGAGGCCGTCTATCTTTCGGTCTGGCCCCTGCCGGGTAGTAACGAAATCGAAGTCGCCAACGGTCTTCTCGCCGGTATCGAAGCCCTGCAGTCTACACTCCCCCCACATATTGAGATGGAGTTGGCTTTTGACGCAACTAAGTTCATGCGCGACGCGCTGAGAGAAATTTCTCGTACGCTCGCAGAAACCATCCTCATCGTAGGGCTGGTCGTTTTTCTGTTCCTGGGATCGGTCAGGACCGCGATCGTACCGTTGGTGGCAATGCCGGTTTCTTTGGTGGGCGCAACGGCATTTATGTTGATGCTCGGATTCTCCTTAAATCTGCTGACAATTTTGGCCATTGTGTTGGCAGTAGGGTTAGTCGTCGATGATGCAATCGTGGTCGTAGAGAATGTTCAGCGGCACGTACAAAATGGAATGTCGCGACGGTCGGCTGCCTTGCGAGGTGCGCGCGAATTGGTGGGGCCGATTATCGCCATGACGATCACGCTCGCCGTTGTCTATGCACCGATTGGCTTCCAAGGTGGGTTGACGGGCATGCTTTTCCGCGAGTTCGCGTTTACTCTGGCAGCGGCAGTGGTGGTTTCTGGAATCGTGGCTATTACGCTGTCTCCAGTTATGAGCGCAATGATGTTGCATGCATCCGGTAAAGAGGGAATGTTAACTCGTTGGGTTAACCGTCGATTTGAAACTGTGCGAAGAGTTTATTGTTGGATGCTGCGTGGAGCTTTAGAAATGCGGTGGGCGATCGCCGCTTGCACGCTCTTGATCGCCTTCGCCGCAGCACCGCTATATATGTTTAGCGGCAAAGAGCTGGCTCCAGTCGAAGACCAGAGCGCGATTGCGGTGTTTATGTCCGCTGCCCCCAACGCGACTCTCAAATCAACGACTCGCTGGGCCAAAGAACTGGCGGTCCAGCTTCAGAAACTTCCTGAAGCTGAGTATATGTGGGCGCTGGTGACTTCTGGAACGGGGTTCGGCGGGGTGATTACCAAGGATTTCGACGAGCGAAACCGTAGCACGACCGCCATGTATCCAGAGGTGTTTGGCATCGCCTCGCAAATCCCTGGTATTGAGCCGTTTCCCATTCTCTTGCCGCCTTTGCCAGGCGCGGGGCAATACGATGTTGAGTTGGTAATCAAGAGCGACGATCTACCCGCTCGCTTGGCCGAGCAGTCGCAAGAGATCGCAAGCCGGGCAGCCGCCGCAGGAATGTTCATTTTTGTGGACACTGATTTCAAATTGGATCTGCCGCAAGCTCGCGTTTCGGTAGATCGAGAAAAGATCGCCGACCTGGGTATGGATCTCGCCGTTGTAGCGCAGGAACTCGGTGTGCTGCTGGGAGGGGGCTATGTCAACCGCTTCAATTATTTTAACCGCTCCTACCAAGTAATACCCCAATTGGCCGAAGAGGAGCGGCAATCCCTGTCCGCCCTCATGGACCTGAAGATTCGCAGCCCGGCGGGCGATTTGATTCCAGTTGCCAACTTCGCATCGATTGAGTCGGTTACCGCACCACGCACCTTGACTCGATTTCAACAGCAAAGTTCGTTTCGTGTTTTTGCCGGTGTCTTTCCGGGAGTTACCAAAGAAGCGGGCTTGAATAAATTGGAGTCGATTGCGCGCGACGTAATGGGGCCGACCATCTCGCTGGACTACGCAGGTGAATCGCGACAAATTCGTCAGGAGGGTTCTGCCTTAATTGTGACACTCGGCTTCGCGCTCGTCATGATTTATCTAGTTCTGGCCGCTCAATTTCATTCATTCCGAGACCCGCTAATCGTTTTGTTGGGATCTGTTCCGTTAGCCATTTCGGGCGCGCTTGCGTTGACCTTCCTGGGTTTGACGACCATCAATATCTATTCCCAGGTTGGCCTGATCACCCTAGTGGGTTTGGTTGCAAAAAATGGCATCTTGATCGTGGAGTTTGCCAACAGCCTACAGGAAAGTGGGCAGTCGAAGCGGCAGGCGATTTTTGATGCCGCACAAACTCGACTGCGGCCGATTTTGATGACTTCTTTCGCCACCGTTTTTGGGCATTTTCCGTTGGTCTTAGTCGAGGGGCCCGGTGCACAGGCTCGCAATAGTATTGGGATCGTGCTGGTGGCCGGTATGGCAATCGGTACCATTTTTACTTTGTTCGTTGTGCCCGCTCTCTATTTACTGCTAGCAGCGGATCATTCGGTAGATGCCGCGCATGCAGATGAGATCGAAGAAGCTACCAACGCGACGCTACTGGCTTCTAACGAGTTGCAGCACGCATAGATGGTTGAGGGTCCCGACACTTAGTCACTGGAACTAGAAATAGGTTGGATTTGCGGGTAGCAAAACTGGTTAATGGCTGTTTTCCGTTTCAAGCGGAATGGGGACGATGAGCGATCACCAATGGGCCGTTCCCAGACGCTCTCAACTTCCTTTGTCTCGAAAACAATTCACTGTGCGACCGCTCTCAGAGTGTTTTGCATTTGCGAATCATCTCGAGACACTCTTGCCGGGCGGCGTCGGGATTTACCCCTGCCGCTGCAATCGCTTGTTCAAGCAAACTATCCCAATTGCTTTGACCAACATAGCGGCTATTTTTCAATAGCATGGCGAACTGGGCCATCGATGCCGCCCATTGAAAGTCTCGATCGGTTTCATCCAGTGCCTTGGTGGAGTCTTTCAATGGAAACGTTTGCAGTTGGCTCACATCCCCTTCCGGCTGCTTGTAACGCAATTTGACGGCAAGCAACTCGTCGGAGAACTCGGCTGCTATCGCATCGGGGCCGCTGCGAGGAAGCTCTTGGGCCGGTACCTTGGTCTGATAACGCAATTCATCTACGGTTGCGCGACGGCCTGACTCCTCCACGCCGAATGGTATAAGTTCATACAGCGCGGTAACGCGATGGCCTGCACCGATTTCGCCCGCGTCTTTCTTGTCGTTGTTGAAGTCTTCAGCAGCCATGACTCGGTTTTCGTAACCAACCAAGCGATACGATTTGACCTTCGCCGGATTGAACTCAACTTGAATTTTAACATCCTTGGCAACTGTCATAAGATTCCCGGCAAGCTGCTGCACCATTTGTCGGTGGGC
>JBGSTP010000152.1:0-18357 GCA_041736515.1 Pirellulaceae bacterium | reverse complement strand
CCTACGTGTTGCCTGCGGTGACTTCGGTACCCGCCGCTTCGGTTTACGCCAAAGCAGAACGGACATTTTTTTAAGAAAATCAAATCTAGGGTTGACCGCAAGCTTTTCATAGACGCAACAAGCGCAGCGCAGTTGAGGCAGCATCACAGTCCCGCTTGGCACCACGTTCGAGTTCGATTGAGACCCAGTCGCTGGTTGCGTCTACGCACTGCGTCCTACCTACATATCTCTTGATCTCAATCTCGCCACAACTGAGCCACTCATGGAGCTGAGATGAGTTGGTGTGCTGAATGAGCGGAGGTGTTGAAATGTTGCGAGGGACGCAGGACTAAGGTGTTGTTACCGGGGGACCCAGGCAGGATGCGCAGGTAGCCCAGCTTAGGCTACCTGCCAGCTCGAATTCCGCTGGCTTGCGAATAGCCTCCACGTTATCCGGTAGCGAGGCCCGGCAGCTGGTCGAATTAGGCCACGATGTCTTGCACGACGCGCCCGTAGACGTCAGTTAATCGGAAATCCCGCCCTGCATAGCGATAGGTTAGCCGTTCGTGATCCAATCCGAGCAGGTGTAGTATCGTTGCATGAAGATCGTGCATGTGGACTTTGTTTTCCACTGCCAAGTAACCAAATTCGTCGGTAGCTCCATGGCTATAGCCCGCCTTTACTCCGCCGCCGGCCATCCAAATTGTGTAGCCATGCGGATTATGGTCGCGACCTGGAGCACCGCGGTCGATTTGAGCAATGGGAGTTCGGCCAAACTCTCCGGCCCACACGACCAACGTATCCTCGAGCAAGCCCCGTTGATCGAGATCTTCGATCAACGCTGCAACTGGTTTATCGGTTTGGGCGGCACTCTCCGGCATGTTCTTTTCAATGTTGCCATGATGATCCCAGTGATAATCGGTAGCTACTTGAATCATTCGTACGCCCGCCTCGGCCATGCGTCGTGCCAACAGGCACTGTCTGGCAAAAATGTCGGTCGGCTGCTGATCGACGCCGTACATGGCTAACATGGCAGGCGTCTCGCGGCCAAGATCGAGTACCTCGGGTGCGATCGACTGCATACAGATGCCAGCTGCGACCTAGCCCATAAATGGTGCATTTCGTATCTCCATCCCAACGAATAGTGACGCGAATCTTACGCGGGCCCCCCAACAAAGCACGCAGTTTGAGCCTGCATGCATACGACAATAGCCACCTGCATGCAGTTTGTCAATCCTGCATGGATCGCTGCAATGCCGCTTACCGTCGCTTTGGGGAATGTTCGCCACCGCAAAGCTGCAGAATTACCGCTTATCGAAGGCGTCGTGCAAGCTGCTGCATACGCAAAACAGCCAGCTACAGTGCGCTAGATGCTGGCAGATGGTCACGCCATGGGACTGTGTGGCCGCACGGCGACTTACCACTGGTTTGCGTCCTAAAATCAGCTTCGATGCGTCACCTCATTGCGAACCAACCCTGACCGACGCCTACCGCAAGTGGTTGACGAAGAATCTCTGCCACTCCGCCAAGTGCCCAAGCATCGCTTGCTGCGCAGCGTCGCTGTCTCGTTTCTCGATCGCTGCCAGAATTCGTTCGTGCTCCTCCGCCGCCTGGGTTAGTACTTTGGCATCCGTATGCGAGCGATTAAAAACTCGATGCAGTTGCCGGTACCGGTGAATGTCCGCAGCCAACCGCGAACTACCCGACGCGACTGCGATCGCCGAATGAAATTCATCATCTAGATTGACCCACCGCTGAATGGCCCCAGCCCGCTTAAACTGCTTGCGGAAATCTCCGAGCGCATCGGTCAGGCGCCCCAGCGTTTGGCGATCCATTTGCTGCGCAGCCTTGGCGGCAGCAGCGCTCTCCAAAATCTTACGCATCTCGTAAACATCCTGGATATCCTCGCCCCCAAATGCCACCACAACCGGTCTGCGATTGGCGGATTGAACAACCAAACCATCCTTCACCAATTGCTTAATCGCTTCGTGGACCGGGGTCCTACTGACTTCGAGCGTCCGCGCCAACTCGAGTTCGCTAACCGGTTCCCCAGGTGGCAGCTTGCCAGTCACAATCATTTCAACTAAGGATTCATATACGTGCTCGCTCAGCCGCGGCGCCGTCTGCCGTCCAGAATGTGGCTTGGTTCGAATTTTTTCGGCTTTCATTACTTCGCTGGATGCTCACTTTCGTCAATGTGCAAGTCCGTAAAATCCAAAGCGTTGGATTCCTGCCTATCTCCAGTTTGCGGAGCCTAGTCTTCATTGTAACGAACTGCATGCAGATTGACAGTCGCGAGGCACCAGCTTAAACTGCATGCAATTCTTGAAATTTCGTATTTCACTCCAGTGGACCGCGATAAACATGCAAAATAGCATTCGGGAGGTAATCACGCGCGATTTCGCCAGCGGTACCCCGGGAGATTGCTGCAAGGCACTTGCCACCTCAGCATCTCGCTATGCCATTCGGTTTCTGTTACGCGACGGGCGTTTATTTGGACTACAGGATGCGGAGCTCAGGCCATGATTGTTGTCGTCGCAGACGATTTGACAGGAGCAGCTGAAATTGCTGGAGCGGCGCGTCGGTATGGTTTGACGGCCGAAGTACACATCGATCAGCTTTTACCCAGCGATGCCGATGTACGAGTCGTCGACGCGAATTCGCGGTCCTGCCCCAGCTCCATCGCAGCCGCAAAGGTGAGCCAAATTGCACAGCAAGCTCTGATGCAGCAGCCCACGTTGATTTTTAAGAAGGTTGATTCCGTCCTGCGAGGTCCGGTGGCGGCGGAACTGACTGCAATGAAGGACACGTTGGGGGCCAGCCAAGTGCTGATGGTCAATGCCAATCCTCGAAAAGGTCGTACAGTGACTAACGGGTGCCTGTCCATCGACGGTAGACCACTGCAATCGACGGCTTTCGCTTGCGATCCCGAACACCCCCGCACCACCTCCCAGATTGTCGAACTGCTCTCTTTGACCGAACTCCAAGTCGCTTTTGTTTCTCCCGGAGAACGGCTCCCCCAACAAGAAATATGTGTGGGGCTCGCCGAGCAGGAACTCGACCTGCTGGCACACGCACAGGCCTGGCAGCGTTCAGAGCTCCGCGCGAACCCGTCGGACAGAATACTGCTGGCTGGAGGCGGCGAGTTTTTTGAGGCAGTGCTCAAGACGCTGGTAGCATCTCCGCCCATGGGCTCAAGGACGGCAGCGTTGTCCGTGTTGAAAATCGAACCGAATACTGTGCTCATCGCCGGTTCATCGAATCGTTCTGATACTGATTGGCCCAGCGTCCTCACTCAGTTGGATTCAAAACGCGGCGCGACGATCGCTACCGTACGTCGCAACCTGCTTCGCTACGGCCGCGTAGCCCTGGTCGGTACAACCGAACATTGCGATGCAGAATCACGCATGACGCGCTTCATCGCTGCCGCTCATGAAGTCCTGGTCAATTGCCGTCCACAGCATCTGTGGATCGAAGGTGGCAGGACAGCCTCGCAGTTGGTTCGGGAATTGGGATATCAACGATTAAACACCATGGCAGTCCATAGCGATGGCGTCGTACGATTAGCAGTGATTGGGCAAGCGGCCCCTAGCTTGGTCCTAAAGCCCGGAAGTTACAATTGGCCGATAACGTTTACACCGCCTCAAGCGACTGCAGAGATTGCCTAATGCGCTCGCCAACACCTCTTTCCTTGACGTTCCAGCTCGCCACGACCTGTTTGGTCTGGTTGTGCATCGCTGCGAATTGTGTGGCAGCGGAAATTCCGGACTTTGCGCCCATTCAGGCTATCCTGCGCGAAACCTGCATCGATTGCCACAATCCCGGCATGCAGGAGGGTGCCCTGAATCTCTTACAGTTTTCCTCTCCCCAGGAAGCCATGCGGCAGCGCGCCACTTGGAAGCGACTGTTCGATGTGGTGGAAGCGGAGCAAATGCCGCTTACTAACTCAGGATATGCGTTGGAGGTCGGTCAGCGAAAACAACTGCTAGACTTTGCCGCGATCATCCTGTCGCAACCCGACCCGGCGTTGGGCGCCGTCAACCCTGGCAAACCGATTTTGCGACGTTTGACTCGTCTGGAATATAACAACACGGTCCGAGACTTGTTCGGACTGCAGGCCGACATTTTTATCTTTCCCGAACGCCTACCCGTCGGGGATAAACGCTATTTCTATCAAGCCTCCAGCGAACTGGGTCACGTCCTCGAAACAACCATGCGCGAATATGGCCAGAAGGTCGATGTTCTGCTGCCCCACAGTGGTCTACCCGGCGATAACCGCGCCGAATACGGCTTTGCCAATCGCGGTGATGCGCTAAATTTTTCGCCGCTCTTATTTGAAAAGTATCTCGAGTTGGGCTCCGCTTTGGCTCGTAGCGAGCGTTTGTTCCGTGAAAGCCGTCCACTGCAGGAGCTATTGGGCATCCGCCCGCCGCCCGCGCCCCATGCCATTCCTCAAACCAATTCTGCCTCGGAGTCCGTTCCCTCCAATGCGCAGTTCGCTGATCCACAGCGTATCGGTGGTAAAGCCCAGGAAAATGATGTCGGGCTGAGTGTCTTCATCGAATCGCTCGAGAATGCCATTGAGCTTGGAATTGGTGGGGTCTTTGATATACCCGCATCTCTTAATAACCAGACCATTGCTGGCAAAGGAGGTTTGATCAAAACAAACGCAGGCTCGCGCATGCTGACCATCAATCCGAATGTCGACCTATGGTTGGCTGCCTTCTCCACCGCAAATGAGACTTCTGGCGAACATCTGTTGACCAATCGAGTTAAAGGCGAAAAGCAGTTTGAATTGACTTTTGGCTTCGCAGAAGACGACAAACCCAACATAGAGCAATTGGCGGTATGTGCGTTGGCTCGCAAAAATCAAAGTGGTCAAGTCTCGCTGACGGCAATCCTGAGTGATGGCCAACGTATGACTCGTACCGCAGACATCAGCGAACAATCAGGCAATATCTTTTTTTCGTGGGTCGCTCCTCCCAGGACATCAATCAAGCGTCTAGCCGTGGATGGTTCCAAGTTCTCCGGCGATTACGTGCTGTTGGATGATTTTGGTTTCATTTTCAGCGGTGGGTTGTCCGCTTCCTCCAACCGCGAGCTTCCCAACAAACAGGAGTCGAACCGAGTTCCTCCCATCGTTGCCAAGATCGTTCAAGAGCGTAGCGCTAACTTGCCTGCTGTTGAAGCGGCGACAGTTAAAACATTGCCAGTGCGTATCGAACAATTCTTGACCCGAGCCTATCGACGCCCCGTAACGCCGGACGAACTAGCAGACTCACTGCGGTTAGTGGAAGCGTCGGCAGTTCCGTCGGAGATAGACGCATCGCTCGCTAGCTCATCCGAATCAATTGCAATCAAAGCACTCGTGCAGTCGGTGCTTTCTTCTCCCGAATTTCTGTTTATTGCCGAACCTGTTACAACGGCTGCAGAAAAAGTCCGCCGACTGACTGACTTCGAACTGGCAAACCGATTGAGCTATTTCCTTTGGGCGTCGATGCCAGACGAACAAATGTTGGATTTGGCAGCGCGTCAGCAACTATCGCAGCCAGAAATTCTGCATCATCAAGTGCAGAGAATGCTGCAGGATCGGCCGCGTGTGCGGGAATTGTCCGAGTCCTTCGCCGCGCAGTGGCTGCGTCTCGACCAACTGTACTCTTCGAAACCGGATCGCGAACTTTTTAAAGCGTTCTACTCCGGTCCACAAGGCAAGTCGACGCTGCACGGTCCGATGATGACCGAGGCATTGCTTCTGTTTGAAACGGTACAAGTGGAGAACCGGTCCATCCTAGACTTGTTGGATCCCGATTTCACTTGGCTTAATTCACAACTGGCCAAGCTCTACGGCTTGGAGCCTGACCTTCAATCCGCCTGTCAGCAAGCTTCACAAAAAGGCTGGCTACCAAAGGAGTTTGATCCAAATAGTCAGCCCAAGGTTTGGGTGCGCACTCCGCTTACCGATCGTAATCGCGGTGGAGTGCTGACGATGGCTGGCCCCCTGATGCTCACCTCGTTACCGCAGCGGACGAGCCCCGTTAAACGCGGAGCTTGGCTGCTGGAGACGATCTTCAATCGCCCACCAAGCGAACCCAAAGTCGCTTTTGTGTTGGAGGAATCCAAGGACGAATTGGCTGACCTACAATCGTCCCCGAGCATTCGACAGCGTTTTGAAAAACACCGTAGCGATCCCAACTGTTTCTCGTGCCATTCGCGCATTGATCCGCCCGGATTTTCTCTCGAAGTGTTCGATGCCATCGGCGCGTTTCGAACTCGGGATGGAAGTCAGCCCGTCGACGCAAGCGGAACTTGGAATGGACTTAGTTTCACCGACCCTCGGGGATTTAAAGACGCGGCCCGCATTAAACAGCAGGAGTTCATTCGGGGATTCGTGGAACACCTTTTGAGCTACGCACTGGGGCGACGGATCGAATACTATGACATGCCGGCAGTTGACGAAATCGTAGCGCAGTCGGCGGCGCAGGACTACCGATTTGAGAGTATTGTGCAAAGCATCGTAGCCTCGTATCCCTTCCAAAACGTGACCAACGTTCCATGAATACGAAACCATCAGTGAATCCGTGTACCGTGAACCGACCATCGGCTATCGACCGGCGCCGTTTTCTGCGAACAGCGACAGGCAGCTTTTTTGCTATCCCGTTTCTGGAGTCGCTGTCGCGGGGCGCAAACGTCTCAGCCGATCCGATGCGATTTGCGTTCATCTACACACCCAACGGTTACAACCAGCACACATTTCTGCCACCTGCCCAAGGTTTGAACTGGGATTTGCCACCAGCTCTGCAACCCCTGCAATCCGTCAAGGAGCATGTTTCTCTGCTGGCTGGACTGGATCGCGCGTTCGTGCCGGGCACAGGCGTGCATGCGCAATGCGGCTCCTGCTGGCTAACCAGCTCAGCACCGCAGGAAACACTCGACGGCGGTTTTCCAACCAACACGACCGTGGACCAACTTCTCGCGCGGCATCTTGGACAAGACTCTGTGCTGCCTTCATTAGAACTTAGTTGCAATGACTTTACCAACAACAAGGAAACTAAGTACTTTGAATCGATTTCGTGGTATGGGCCTGGTCATGCTGCGGAAACAGAAAAGAACCCTCGATTGGTATTCCAGCGATTGTTTGGCAAGCCGGATGGCAACTTACTCAATCGTAGCGTGCTCGACAATGTTCACCGCTCGGCAACGCGACTCTCGCAGAAACTCTCTGCAACCGATCGCGCGAAGCTGGACGAATACTTGGAAAGCGTGCGTCAAACGGAACGACGCGTGCAGCGCGCCGAATCTGCAATAGCGCAGTTTGCAACTCCACCAATGAATCCGCCCGTCGGAATTCCAGCTCGACGCGATGAATACATCCGACTAATGGGTGACTTGATGGTACATGCCTTCGAGCTTGATCTCACCCGCGTTTGTACTTTGGTAATAGATCCGGAGCGATGGGATTCTCCTCGCATGTTTGATGGAGTATTTGAGTCGCCGCAAAATCACCACGTGCTGACGCATACCAAGGGCGAAGAGGCCAAAGCAAAACTGACTGAGATCGATCGCTTTCATGTCGCGCAGTACGCCTATATCGTGCAAAAGCTGCGGGAAATTTCCACTGCAGACGGAGGCTCGTTGCTAGATCGCTGTTGTATCGTGATGGGCAGTGGAATTAGCGACGGAGATAGTCACAACTATGCAGATCTGCAGGTTCTATTGTCAGGCGGCCTCACGCAACAAGTCGGCTATCGGCATTACGATGGCAAGCGCCCCTTGGCTGACCTGTGGCTCACGCTCGCTCAGATCGCAGGACTTCAGATCAAACGCTTGGCGGATAGCGAGGGTAGACTCAATGACATCTAAGGCAGTTACATTGTTTTTTTTCTTGTTGGCTTGCTCGCTTCAAGCCGTTAGGGCCGACGAATCCCAGCCCATACGCATACTTTTCGCCGGCAGCAGTTCGACTTATTGGAATGACCTTCCAAGCGAAGTCGCCGCGGTAGTATCCGGAAAGGCTGGATTTCCCGACGGCCGACCGGTCTCAGCAGAGATTGTTGGACGAAGTGGGAGCGATATCCGCGTCTATCTCGATCCCGAGTGCGACTATCAGTACGGAGTCAAGCCGGGCCAAACCTTTCTGCAGAAAATCCGCGATGAAAAATTTGATCTAGTGGTATTGATGGTCGTTTGCCGCTTCATAACAGGGGATGGAGAAGGCAACCCAGACGGCCGTGCGCACGCGGCTGCTGTCAGCCAGTATTGTCGAGCCATCCGTGCTGCGGGTAGTGAACCAGCATTCTACGAAATGGGTTGGGGGACCGGCGATCGCGAATCGGAAGGACGCCTTAGGATCCTAGCTTTGGCACAGCAAAACAATATTCGATACTTCGTGCCCTGCTCGCATGCGTGGGCAACAGTTCGCGAGCAACGTCCAGATTTGCTGCTGCAAGCACCGAACGATAATTCTCATCCCGGTGACTTGGGACACTTTCTAAATATGGCTTGTTTTTACGCGGCGCTTACTGGGACATCTCCCGCAGGCCAATTGCCAAGATCGTTCCATGTTTGGCCACACCTGACGAAAGAGCAGAAAGAGAAGCGGAGCGCCGAGTTGGACGCAGCCTTTAGAAAATTTCAACCCAATGATTATCAATCGCGACTCCCGGAGTGGATGCGTCGCAATGCTGGCGCGGGATTCGTCGGCCAGGTTAGCGAGTCGGATGCAAGATACTTGGAAGGAATCGCCTTCGCATCCGTCCAGGCCGCCCAACTGGAACTGAATCGTCCGCAAAAGCAGGCTAACTAGCTCGCATGCCTCCAGTTCCCAACGCTGTTCGCATCACGATGTGGTTCCGAAATAGAAACTGTCTGCAACTCATGTGGGAAAGTGTAGCAAAGCATGGCAAGCTCTGCCTCCGTGCCGAGCTTGCCCCGGACCGAAGTTGCATCATTGGCAAAAGTGCGTGTTGCTAACGCAAACATTCTGACTCCCACGCCACTGTCTTTCTTGGGTAGAATGCAGGAACTAACCCTCCCCACATCCCTGCTTCGGTTCTTGAATTCATGAGCACACCTAGCTCGTTGGAAAATGTCTCGGCGCGCCTACAATCGCTCGATGCCTACCGAGGGGCAATCATGGTCAGTTTGGCTTTCGGTGGATTCGGTTTGGCCGACGTGGCCAAACGACAAATCGCCGCCAATGGCGAGAACCAATTTTGGTCCGCTGTCTTATACCAATTTGATCATGCGCAATGGAGTGGCTGTGGATATTGGGACATGATACAGCCATCGTTCATGTTCATGGTCGGTGTTTCCATGGCCTACAGCTATGTCAAACGCGAACAGCTCGGACAATCCTATGTGCATATGTTTTCACATGCGCTTCTTCGAGCCCTGGTGTTGGTGCTGTTGGGAGTTTTCTTGAGTTCCAATGGTAGCCCCTCCACCAACTGGTCTTTCATGAATGTGCTGTCGCAAATTGGCTTGGGTTATGCGTTTTTGTTTTTATTGTGGCGCCGCGGAATGGTGATTCAAGCGGTCGCGATCGCCCTACTGTTGGCTGGAACTTGGGCGCTGTATACCAGCTACAGCTCTGCGGGAATCGATGTCGAGTCGGGCGATGCAGCTGTGGGAATAACTGCTGAATGGGCGCAAGAGAACCTACGGGACATCGCGCCTGCTTGGCAGAAAAACGCAAATGTTGGCCACGCGATCGATCTGAAGATTTTGAACTGGTTGCCGCGTGAAAAGCCGTTTGAATTCAACAGCGGTGGCTATCAAACAATTAATTTCATACCCTCGCTGGCTACCATGATTCTCGGGCTCATGTGTGGCCAATGGCTTCGCTCCTCTGCGTCGAACATGCGCAAATTCTGGTCGATTTTTGCCTTGGGCATGCTGTGTCTTCTGCTTGGTTGGGGGCTGTTTCAATTCGAGGTGATTCCGCTAGTCAAACGAATTTGGACTCCCTCCTGGGCACTATTCTCGTCAGGCATTTGCTGTTTCATTTTGGCTGCTTTGTTCGGCTTGATCGATATCCTGGGCCTGCGTGCATGGTCGTTTCCGTTTGTTGTGGTGGGCACCAACTCGATGGCAATCTACCTTATGTCGCAACTCATGAAATCGTGGGTAGGCAAGAGCTTGCAAACGCATTTCGGTGCGGATCTGTTTTTGATTTTGGGAGAGCTTTGGGAACCCATGGTCAAGTCCTGTCTCGTCGGGATGGTGTTTTGGTTGATCTGTCTGTGGTTGTACAAACAACGCGTATTTCTGCGAATTTAGCCGACCGTTGGTCCAGCCTCAAACCCCCTCCTTCCCACTCAACACTGGAGAATTGCAATGAACATGAAGTCGATATGGTTACTCGGAATGTGCTTCGTTTGGACCTCAGCGAATTGGGCTATTTCGCAGCCGAATACCTTTGCCAATGAGCAGGAGGCCAATAATGAGATTGAAACGAAGGCCCTGGACGCTGCCATGAACGCGTTTGTTGAAACAAACCAAGTTGCTGGCTGCGTGGTTTTGGTGGCAGATAAGCAGGGTACGATGATCACACGGTGCTACGGCCTGGCGGACATCCGTGGATCGCGAGCCATGGCCCCAGAGTCTATTTTCTGGATTGCATCGATGTCCAAACCGATTACGGCCGCTTGCGTCATGATGCTCGTGCAGGAAAACAAGCTTTCACTTGATGACCCAGTTAGCAAACACTTGCCACAAATGAAGAACTTGACATTGGATGACGGAACTCCCGCTGTCATCACAATTCGCCAGCTGCTAAGCCATACATCAGGCATGGCTGAGTTGCCTGCGGAGGAAGCCTATACTGCCTTCAACCTGGCCGAAGCAGCCGAGCGATATGCAAAAGTAAAAGTGTTGTTCGCGCCTGGTAGCCAATGGAAATACAGCCAGACAAGTATTAACACTGCCGCGCGCATCGTTGAAGTTGCATCCGGCCTGTCGTTTGATCAGTTCGTCCAAACGCGAATCTGCGAGCCATTGTCGATGGCCGACACGACGTTTTATCTCAGCCATGAGCAATTGCCGCGCTTAGCCAAATCCTACCAACGATCAGAATCTGGTGAGTTAGAAGAGACTACCATCAAACTACTTGCTGGCAAGTCACCTACCGAGACGAAGCGGATGCCAGCGGCCAATGGGGGGCTGTTTTCCACAGCCAGCGATTATGCAAAATTTTGTCGGATGCTGCTCAACGAGGGTGAACTGAACGGAAACCGCCTGCTTTCGCCCCACTCCGTCGAGACGATGCGCACAATCGTTACCGGAGAATTGACTACCGGCTTCACGCCCGGCAATGGTTGGGGCATTGGGTGTTGCGTTGTTCGCCAGCCGCAAGGCGTTTCCGAATCCCTTGCTCCAGGCAGCTATGGCCACGGCGGTGCTTATGGAACTCAAGCTTGGATCGATCCAAGCAAGGAGCGAGTCTATGTGTTGATGACACAACGCTCTAACTTCGGCAATTCCGATGCCTCAGATCTACGCCGTGAATTTCAAAAGGTCGCCAGTGCATTGGTGCGGACACGCTAAGGCAGTATACTGCCGCCATTTTGATATCACCCGAGTTGCTGTTGGCTAGGAAACGCAAGGTATGAGCTCTACTAGATTTGGACTGATCGGCTTCGGTGCTTGGGGAAAACATCATGCGGCCGCAATCGCCAAGTGTCCCGATGCCCAGCTGGTGTCCATTGCGGCGCGCAGCGAACAGTCGGTAGCTGCGGCCCGCGAAGCCTATCCGGATGCGAAGATCTACAGCGACTATCGCGAACTCTTGGCCGTCGACGACATCGACTGTGTGGATGTCGTTGTGCCCAGCCACCTGCATTTGTCGGTGGGTTCTGCGGTTCTCGAACAGGGAAAACATCTGCTGCTTGAAAAACCGATGGGAATCTGCTTGGCGGACTGCGATCGATTGATCGAGCTGGCCGAACAGAAGAATCTCCATTTGGCCGTCGGGCATGAACTGCGACTGTCGTCCATGTGGGGCCTGGCAAAGCAAATGATCGACGATGGCTTTCTAGGACAACCGCTGTATGCGTTGGTCGAATTGTCGCGCAACCCGTATCGGCAGGGAGCCGATGGATGGCGCTACGATATCGAGCGCGTGGGAAATTGGATCCTGGAAGAACCAATCCACTTTTTTGACCTGGCACGTTGGTACCTGTCAGCGAGCGGAGAGCCGACTTCGATTTTTGCCTCAGCCAACTCAAGTCAGCAGGATCACCCCGAGTTGCAGGATAACTTCAGCGCAATCATGAAATTTGCAGGCGGAGCGTATGCCGTTGTTTCGCAAACACTTTGTGCGTTCGAGCATCATCAGACGATCAAAGTTACCGGCACGCGCGGTGCCTTGTGGGCGTCTTGGAGTGGGGCGATGGATCGCACGCGACATCCAGCCTTCTCGCTGCGGGCATTCGATGGGAAGCAGGTAGAGACCGTCAAAATTGACAAGATGACCGGCGAACTCTTTGAGCTAGAGGACCAGATCCAGCGCTTCTGCGATGCGCTCCGCGGCACTAAGCCGTTGCATTGCACGTCCCAGGACGGTCGTTGGTCGGTCGCCATGTGTTTGGCAGCCCAAGCTTCAGTGGACCAAGGACAGCCTGTGAGCATGTCTGAGTTTTTGCGATAAAGAGCGATAGTTGCGGCAAGCGTCCCCGTCTCTGGCTAGCCGGGTTTGAACAGTAAAGCCTGCCGATCCCGGCTCGCTGGTCTAGCGCTGAATCAATTTCAAAGTCTCGGCAAGTCCGCTGACGACTGCGCCGGAGTCGGACCCAAGCGCAAGGAACTGAAATCCAAGCTGCTTGTGTTGATCGACAATCTCAGGTCGCGAGAGAATTCCGCATGCCTTCCCATGAACACGACAGGCTGCAATCACTTTCTCCAAGGCTGCAATAAAATGCGGTTGGGTAAAGTCTCCCGGACATCCCAAGGCAACGGACAAGTCCAATGGTCCTACAAACAACACATCGACTCCCTCAACCGCAGCGATGGACTCTGCTGCTTCGACAGCAGCTGCAGTTTCAATCTGCACAACAACCAAGCTATGCGCATTGGCCTCTGCAAAATAGTTTTTCCAATTGCGACCATAGTCGGTTGCGCGAATGATTCCCGCTACGCCACGCGCGCCAACGGGTGGGTACTTCATGCACTCTACAGCACGCTGAGCTTCCTGCGGTGTGCTCACGAACGGAAACATGATACCTGCAGCGCCGCTATCCATCACGAACTTTACTAAATCAGGATCCACGGAGCGGATGCGCACGATTGGAGCAGAAGCCGACCTACGGCAAGCCAGGAGCATGCCGCGCAGATCGGCAAAATCACCATTGCCATGTTCCAAGTCGATCAGTAGCCAATCGAAACCCACTCCGGCTGCGATTTCAACGGCTGCCGTTGACCCCAGGTTCAGAAACGTTCCGGAAAGTACACCCTGCTTCAGTTTGTCTCGATCAATCCACTGCATTAGATTTTTCCTCGCGCAAAAAAAGACTCGTGCGAACCAGACTTGCAGAGCGATTTTATTGGGTCGGTCTCATTGATTTGCTCAACTACCTGCTCACGTTTTCGTATATCGCAGCACACAACACGCAAGTGCCGGCTTACAATCCTAATGCGCGTCGCAACGCTCGCTTAACACACCACTTCAGTAGCAATCACCCCTGGCCAATTCCTCAACATCATATCCTTAACGCTGACCATGAACAGTTCACATCCTCGAATCAGTGCTTTTCCCAAATGTTATCTTGATGCAATATCGCAGGCACGGACGATGTCGGTCTTCGATTGGATTGAACAAGCGAAACAGTTGGATGCCGACGGTTTGGAAATGTACGAGGGTTTTTTTACTTCGCTAGATGATGGATATTTGGAGGAAGTAGCCGCCGCGATTCGCGACGCTGGGTTTGCCATGCCCATGCTGTGCTGCTCGCCTGACTTTACGCATCCAGAAGCGGAAAACCGCGCGCGGGCCATCGAGTACCAGCAGAGCATGATTCGCGTAGCTCAAAAACTAGGCGGCGAAGGCGTTGTTTGCCGCGTTCTCAGTGGGCAGCGCTGGCCGGTGCTCACGCGTGAACAAGGATTGGCCTATGCTCGCGATGGGATCGTGTCGTGCCTGCCGCTGGCTCGTGAATTGGGCGTGATTCTGGGAATCGAAAATCATTACAAGGACGGCTACTGGCACTATGCTGAATTCGCTCAGAAAATGGATGTATTTCTAGAACTTTTGCAGATGATTCCTGAGTCGGAAAATTTTGGCGTGCAATACGATCCGAGCAATGCGGTCGTCGCAGGCGACGATCCAGTCGAGCTGCTGCAACGCATTGTTCACCGCGTTGTCAGCATGCATGCGAGCGATCGCTTCCTGGTCGATGGAGCACAGCTTGCCGATTTGGCGCAGGCTGAGGGTTCGACTGGCTATGCGGCGATTCTACAACATGGCGTTACCGGTAAAGGCCTGAACGACTATGACGCGATTTTCAAACTGCTCAGCCATGCTGGCTTTGTTGGTTGGATCAGTATTGAAGATGGGATGAACGGTATGCAGGAGATGGCCGACTCCTTGGCGTTCCTACGCTCGTCCGTTGCCCAATACTGGTGATGGAACATCCGTCCGGGATGCAGACCGTGCCGTACGATTATCCGTAGTCGCCAATGACAAATAAATTGAGAAGAAACGATGCAATACGTCGAGTTGCACTGCAAATCGAACTTCTCGTTTTTGGAAGGTGCATCGCATGCAGATGAGCTTTTTCTGCAGGCTAGCCACCTTGGTTATGCGGGCTTGGCGATCACAGATCGCAATTCGTTAGCGGGAGTCGTCCGCGCCCACACCGCTGCCAAAGATGCCAAAATTCCGTTGATCGTGGGCGCAGAGCTACATCCGGTTGACGGTCCACCTGTTGTCGTTTGGCCCAGCGATCGCGCCGCTTACGCGCGGCTGTGCCGCATCATCACTCGTGGTCGATTGCGACGAGAGAAAGGGGCTTGTGAAATCAAATGGGCCGACATCATCGAACTTCAAGAAGGTTTGTTGGCCGGCCTGCTCTTGCGTCACCCCGTTCCCGACGAACTGCCTCCGGCAGATATGCAGGTTTTTGCAGACGACGAAGCCCTGCCCTGGGAACGCCAAGACACCGTCTTCCAGGCAACGGCTGATAGTGCTGACGTGGTATCGACTTCAAACAAGTTCGACAGGCCCACAGAGCTACTAGGCAAGTCGCTAGATATTCAACTGCCACCGATCGAGTTCGATCCACGCGATGATAAGCCATGGTTGCGCTGGCTGTCAGTTTTTCGCGAGACCTTCGGCGATCGCGGCTATCTGCTCGCCGAACTACATCGCGGCGTTGACGATGCAGCGAAGCTCGAGCGATTGAGCCGACTTGAGCAGCAATCCCACGTGCCGCTCGTGGCCGCTGGCGACGTCCATTACCATGTGGCGGAGCGTGCACTGCTACAGGACTGCCTTTTGGCAACGCGCTTTGCAACCACGATCGAGCAAATCGCCGCAGAAAGACTTGGGAATTCTCAGTTCCATCTGAGATCGCTCTCGCGATTGAGGAACATTTATGCAAGCCAGCCGCGATTGCTGGAACGTACGCTCGAAATCGCCAGCCGACTGCAATTCAATTTGGAACAACTTCGCTATGAGTATCCTACGGAACTGGCTCCGAATGGTGAGAAGCCGATAGATTTCTTAAAGCGTCTGACTTGGAGTGGAGCAAAGGGCCGTTATCCGAACGGGGTCCCGGCAAAGATCATAGAACTATTAAAGCACGAAGTTGGCCTGATCCAAGAACTAGGCTATGAAGCCTATTTTTTGACTGTTTGGGATTTGGTGCGCTTCGCGCGTTCGCAGGGCATTCTGTGCCAAGGGCGTGGCTCGGCTGCCAACAGCGTTGTCTGTTATTGCCTGGGGATCACTTCTGTCGATCCCAACAGGTTGGATTTGTTGTTCGAACGGTTTATCAGTCGCGAACGCAATGAAGCTCCGGACATTGATGTCGATTTTGAGCATCAGCGGCGCGAGGAAGTGTTGCAGTACATTTATCAGAAGTATGGCCGACATCGGGCGGGAATGACCGCCACGGTCATCACTTACCGCACTAAATCCGCCATTCGCGATTGTGGCCGCGCCCTGGGCATTCCACTGGATCGAATCGATGCGCTCAGCAAACTAGTCGACTCGCGTTTGACGGAAGGAACATTAGCAGACCGCGTCAACGAATGCGGCATTCCCGCAGAGTCGGAGATGGGCCGCCGGTTTCTCTATTTGGTCGAGCATTTACGCGGGTTTCCTCGACACCTGTCCCAACACGTGGGCGGCATGGTCATCACCCAAGGCTGGCTGTGCGAACTGTGCCCACTCGAAAACGCCTCGATGGACGGAAGAACCGTGATCGAGTGGGATAAAGATGATCTGGACGAACTCGGGATCTTGAAAGTGGACTGCTTGTCGCTGGGAATGCTCAGTGCCATCCACCGAGCTTTCGACCTAATCGAGAAGCACTACGGTCGAGCATTGACACTGGCCAATGTTCCTGCAGAAGACCCCGCAGTTTATGACATGATATGCCGCGCAGATACCATCGGTGTCTTCCAAATTGAAAGCCGCGCTCAGATGAGCATGCTACCGCGTCTAAAGCCGCGTTGCTTCTATGATTTGGTTATCGAAGTGGCGATCGTTCGGCCGGGCCCAATCCAAGGTCAAATGGTTCACCCCTACCTGAAAGCCAGGCGCACGGGCATCCAGCCTGAGTATCCCAACGACGAGATAAGGCAGGTTTTAGCTAAGACCATGGGCGTGCCAATCTTCCAAGAGCAAGCCATGCGTTTGGCCGTAGTGGCTGCCGGTTTCTCGCCCGGAGAAGCCGATCAGTTGCGACGCGCGATGGCAGCCTGGCGACGTCCGGGAGTCATCGATCAATTTCGCAAGAAGCTGCTGGAGGGAATGCTCAGCCGAGGCTTAAGCCAAGAGTTCGCTGAACGAGTGTTCTTGCAGATTCGCGGCTTTGGAGAATACGGTTTTCCAGAGTCGCATGCGGCCAGTTTTGCCTTGTTGGTTTACGTCTCCTGTTGGCTCAAGCATCATTACCCTGCTGTGTTTTGCACGGCGTTATTGAATAGTCAACCAATGGGTTTTTATGGTCCCGCGCAATTGGTGCGCGATGCCCGCGAGCACGGTGTGGAGGTCCTGGGAATCGATGTCAATCAGAGTTACTGGGAGTGCACATTGGAGAGTTCCATTGCCGCACCACAGGCATGCCATTTGCGTCTGGGCTTGTTGATGATCAATGGCCTGGCACGACTGGTCGGCGAGAAGATACTGGCTGCGCGAGATGGGGGCGGTGAGTTTAAGGACTTGGCGGACTTCACTCGCCGCACTAGGCTGGGACAAGCCACCATTACTCGCTTAGCAGATGCAGGCGCGCTCAGCTCTTTGACCGGTGATCGACGCGCTGCGTATTGGCAGGCGTTAGCTCAAGATGTAACGTCCAAGGAGCTGAGTTTGTTGGAGGCCACCGGAGCTGATGTCGATGATGCATTGCCCGAGTTCCTTAAGCCCATGGCGGAGATCGAAGAGGTTTACGCAGACTATGAGACGACGGGATTGTCGCTCAGAGCTCACCCCGTCTCCTTTGTTCGCGCCCAACTCGAGCGTCTGCGGGTGACGACCGCCGAGCAACTGAAATCAACGGCGGATGGCAAATTCGTCCGCGTCGCTGGACTGGTGCTGCTGCGGCAACGGCCTGGCACAGCTAAGGGCATCACGTTTGTAACCCTGGAAGATGAAACGGGAACGATGAATCTGGTCATCAAGCCAGAAGTTTGGCAAAGGCATTACAAAATTGCCAGACGCTCCAATGCGTGGCTTGCCAACGGTATCCTGGAGAATCGCGAGGGAATCGTGCATGTCGTCATCGGCCGCGTCGAGGACCTTACCGAGCACGTGGCGGGACTGGTGCTCAAGAGCCGCGACTTTCACTAATTTAACTAGTAGGATCGCAACATTGCGGATCAAAAATTCCGTTGGTCAGCTACTGCAACCTACGCCACATTCCAGCTAGAATTTGCCTTTTGATTTACTGCCCTCAATCAATCATTGGGTCTTCGTCTCATACGCGTTAGTGGTGGAACATGAATCAAGACAAACAACCGCAGGAATTAAATCCATTCGCACCGCCGAGTGTAGTTGCTGGAAGCGTGGTCTCTCAGTTGGCGTCGTCCGGAGGTATCTTTCGCCAGGGCAACGTGCTCGTCGTGCATAAGCATGCGCAGTTGCCGGACCGGTGTATTAAAACGAATGCACCTACGACTCGAAAATTGAAACGCCAGCTCTATTGGCACCATCCGCTGCTC
>JBGSTP010000090.1:0-27971 GCA_041736515.1 Pirellulaceae bacterium | reverse complement strand
GTGGGCGTAACCAAGTGAATCAGACTGAAGTCTTTCGCTCGACACAGTTCGCGAAGTGGACCAGCCTCTTCCACGAGAAGATCCGGAACGATCGCCCCTGAAAAGCCGGCGGCTTGCGCCTGATCAACAAACTTTTCAGCTCCCACTCGCAGTATGATCGAGTAACTGACCATGGACGCCAGCGGCATTTGCAGAGTCGGTGCGACAGTCTTCACTGTTGAAAAAATATCCGACAACCTTACCCCCGCATCAAGCGCGCGGGTATATGACGCTTGAATAACAGGTCCATCCGCGATCGGATCGCTATAGGGAAAACCAACTTCGCCCACGGCTGCACCGCATTCTGATAAAGCCTGCAACACTTTGGCTGTCACGGCAAGCGACGGATCTCCGGCGGTAACAAAGGGAATGAAGGCCTTCTTGCCGGCCGTGCGCAGCTCTGCAAATTTCTTGTCGATAGCGGACATTGTCGATTTAGTTTCTAGTAGAGTGGAGACTAAGCCTGAAGTGAGACAGCTCATTCGCGGCGAGCAGGCCAAGCCGTCCGATAGGCGACTCGGCCAAAATGATGCGCTAATATTCCTGACCTCGCAGGCGAGCGATTTCAGCCGCGTCTTTATCTCCGCGTCCGCTGAGGCAGACCAATACGATTTGATCTGAGCGCATTGTCGCTGCCAACTCCATCGCTTTTGCAATTCCGTGGGAAGATTCCAGCGCGGGCAAAATCCCTTCGGTTTTGGCAACTTTATCGAATGTCTCGAGCGCACTGCCATCGCGACACTCGGTGTATTCGACACGTTGCGTATCTTTCCAGTAGCTATGTTCTGGACCAACACCTGGGTAATCGAGTCCGGCGGAAATGGAATGCACGGGCGAGGTCTGCCCATCTTCGTCCTGCATCACGTAGCTGTAGCTGCCGTGGAGAATACCGGGGCTGCCGTGAGTCAAGGGAGAAGCGTGTTTGCCCGGTTCGGGAGCCAAGCCGCCAGCTTCGACACCAACCAATTTGACCTCGGCGTCCTCCACAAAGGGATAGAACATGCCCGCCGCGTTGGAGCCGCCGCCAACGCAGGCAACTACCGTATCGGGCAACCGATTGAAAGTCTCCAGGCATTGCGCGCGAGCCTCGCGTCCAATAACCGACTGAAAGTCGCGGACCATCATGGGAAAGGGATGCGGACCAATGACCGATCCGATGATGTAGTGCGTTGTCTCAACAGAGGCCATCCAATCTCGCATGGCTTCATTCACTGCATCGCGTAGCGTCTTGGAGCCGCTGGTAACCGGCCGCACTTCGGCACCCATCAGTTTCATACTAAACACGTTGGGTCGCTGTCGGCGCACGTCTTCGGCCCCCATATAGACAACGCAGGGCAACCCAAAGTGCGCGCAGGCGGTTGCACTAGCGACGCCGTGTTGCCCGGCTCCGGTTTCGGCAATGACACGCGTCTTGCCCATCCGCAGCGTAAGCAGAGCCTGCCCCAGAGTATTGTTGATCTTATGAGCGCCCGTGTGATTCAAATCCTCTCGCTTGAACCAAATTTGCGCACCACCGGCGAGCTGGCTGAGACGGCGAGCATGGTAGATTGGCGACGGACGCCCAACAAAGTTCTTGAGCAAGCCATCGAGTTCGGCTTGAAATTCCGGATCGCTCTTTGCCGATGCGTATTCGGCCTCGAGCTCTACCAAAGCCCGCGTTAGAGTTTCGGGGACGAATCGACCACCGTACTGGCCAAAACGACCTTGGCTGTCTGGGTTTTGAGAAAGATTTCGGGAGGTACTAGCGGATGTCATCGATTGAAATTGCCTTGGCTAATGAGTTCACCTGTACGCAATCACTATCGTGGTCGTACAAGCCACGATTGTCGATGCGACTGCAGAGGTGGTCAAGGTAAGTAGCTAGAGTCGCAGCCACATCGCTTTGAGATATTCGCTTTCCGGGCAATTCGCCGAGACCGGATGGCAGCTGGCAGCACCCGAGCGGGCGATAATTTGCATCTGCCTGGGAATTGGATTCGGATTGAATTCGCTGGGCAAGAAGGCTGTCCGAGCCGCCGATCGCACCAGTCGTATGAAATCCGCCTCTTGCAGCAGCCCCGCGCAGGAGCAGGTCAGCATTATTCCGCCGGGACGGACTAATTGCATGGCCAAACGGTTCAGATCGAAATGTTTGCGAGTTCCCTCCTCTAATTCGGCGCGATTACGAATCAGCTTGGGTGGGTCGAGCACCACAACATCAAACTGCCTTCCCAGCCGCAGCATGTCGCGCATGTAGGCAAACGCATCAGCCTGCGTGAATTTAACCCGTACATTGTTGAGCGCGGCATTCTGCTTGGCCAAGCGGAGCGGCTCCTCGTCCAGGTCGATGCCGGTAACTTCGCTAGCGCCGCCCGCGCAGGCAGCCATAACCGAGAATCCACCTGTGTAACAACAAATATCCAGCACCGATCGTCCCTGACAGAATTGCGTCAACTGCCGTCGATTATCGCGTTGATCACAGAAGAATCCCGTCTTGTGCCCCGTGCCAAAATGCACTCGATACTGCGTCCCCTGCTCGTGGATGACGATCTGCGGTGGAAGACTTGCACTACTTCGTGGACGCAGCGCAAAGCCTTCTTGGCTTTCCAGATGTGGGCTTGGTTGAATAAGCCAGTGCGAAGTCCCCAGTCTGGCCGCAAGTTTATCGAGAACGGCTTCGGCCCGCGGTGCCATTGCAATACTAAAGACCTCAGCGCTCAAGCAGTCACCGTAGCGGTCGATCACCAGTCCAGGGAATCCATCGGCCTCAGCATGAATCACGCGGTAGGCATCGGTATGCTTTGCCAAGTCAAGCGTTTCGACACGCAGTTTAACTGCGCGATCGATCAAGGCGTCCCAGAATGCTTCATCGGGAAGTTCGTGCGACCAGCGCACCAGCCGAACAGCGATTTCCGATTTTGGATTGTAGAGCCCATAGGCAAACAACTCGGGCTGCCCCGACTCTGCTGCGTCATGATAAACCCCCACCCAATCGCCAGTATTGGGTTGACCATCCACAAGGCGAATGCGCTTGCGATAAACCGTTGGATGGTTGGTCGGCTTGGAAAGCACAACGCTGCTCAAGCTGGCGGAACTGACGGGCCACAGCGGCGCCGCCAGCGGTGGCTGCAAGTGAGAACTTTGCTGTGCTCGGGGCCTGAATGGACCGGGCTTTCGATGCGATTTTCGGCGATTGGGGAGCGGAGACATTGATTTTTACAGCCGAAAAAGCCCAACCTGTAGCAATCGGAAGTTGGTGGTTTCTGGGGATAGGGTCGGGTACAATGCTAATTCATTACTGACGCCTGCCACGTAAACGACGCTAGGAGGTTGTGTATGACCAGCGGTTCCGCTCTCGAGTGTAGCGTATTAATTCTGAACCGATTCTATATGGCGGTTCGTGTTGTAAACGTGCGTCGTGCGTTGACACTGCTCTATCGCGGCTGCGCCGAGGTCATCACCATCGAAGAAAATCAGTACTCGAGCTTTGATTTTGATACTTGGTGCGAGGTAAGTCAAATACTCTCTCTGGAGAAGCAACCCGGCGAGGACTACGTTCAAGCGGTCGGTTTTGAAATACAAGTTCCCAGGATCGTGCGTTTGACGCGCTACGACAAATTGCCGATTAGCAGCGTGCGATTCAATCGAAAAAACCTGTTTGCACGGGACGACCATCGCTGTCAGTATTGTGGGCAAGCGCGTCCAATCGGCCAACTTAGCTTGGACCATGTCGTGCCGCGATCGCTGGGAGGAAAGACCACTTGGGAAAACATTGTATGCAGCTGCATGAAGTGCAACTCCCGCAAGGGGGGTAGAACACCGACTCAAGCTGGCATGCTACTTCTCAAACAGCCGAGCAAGCCCAAGTGTAATCCGGCCATGTCGTTTCCCACAAACGACCCGCGCTACGAGAGCTGGAGAACCTTTGTACAGCCTCCACAGTCTGCATTTCCGGCATAGCGGTCTTCGCCCATATTGTATCCTCTCATTTGCCTGCGCATGCCGCGGACCTTTCTGCGGGCTAAATCATTTTTTATCGGCCGCGCACGGGCTTTTCTAATTTGCAAATCTATCTACCATCGGTCGTATCGATAGTTTGGTTAAGACGGGTTATCGTTGTGGTTTACGCGATACTTGTCGAAAAATCCAGCGCTACCGAATTGGATGGATTGCATAACTTTTTCCAACGGATCATTATTATTGTCGCTCGTGCCCCATCTTGTGAGATCTCGATAAATGCCAACTGGTTCAGTGCTTCTTCCGCCTCCGCCCAAGGCACAGTCCTCGAGTCGCGCAGCGATTACCGTCGCGTACAGTCCACCGCCAGTCTGGAAGCGTTGCTTTGACATTTGTGGCTCGCTGGCGTTGCTGGTAGCTTTGCTACCGCTGATGGTCATGATTGGTCTCTACATAAAGTGTGTTTCGCGGGGGCCAATCTTCTTCCTGCAGCTACGTATCGGTGCTGGTGCCAAACGATTTGTGATGGTCAAGTTTCGCACGATGCACGTGGACAATTCAAGTGAATCGCACCGTGATTACGTTGCAACTTTGGTGAATTCCGATTCGCCAGCCAAGAAGCCCGAGTACAAATCCAGGTTGATTCGAGGCGGAGGAATGTTGCGGGCGCTGTCGCTCGACGAGCTGCCGCAGTTGTTCAATGTGTTGATTGGAAACATGAGTCTAATCGGCCCGCGTCCCGAAGTATTGCAGTTAGAAGATTATGAACCTTGGCAATTGCGCAGGTTCGAAGTTCTGCCTGGTATCTCTGGCTTATGGCAAGTCAGCGGAAAAAACCGACTGACGTTCGCGCAAATGATCAAACTAGACATTCAGTACGTCGACCGCATGTCCGTTTGGCTCGACGCATATATTGCCGTAAAAACGCTGGCCGTAGTATTTCTTCGACGCAACCACTAGATACGCACCTATGATTGGGAAGCAAAGCATGATCCGTGTTGGCATCGTTGGACTCGGCTATTGGGGCCCCAATTTGGTTCGTTGTTTTTCTGAACTGGAAAATTGCAAGGTGACGGCTGTCTGCGATCAGAGTCACGACCAACTGCTTCGCATCACCAGCAGATTTCCTGGTGTGTATCCGGTCGAGAACTTCGATACTCTGCTCGACCGAGATATGGTAGATGCAGTGGTAATTGCTACGCCCACGTCATCCCACTTTCAACTCGCTTCCAAGGCGCTGGAACATGACTTGCACGTGTTCGTAGAAAAACCGCTTGCCAGAACTTCGGACGAGTGCCGCAAGCTGGTAAACTTATCCAACGAGCGCAATCGCGTGCTTTTTGTTGGGCACGTATTCTTGCATTCGGCTCCGGTTCAAAAGCTGAAAGAGCTGATTCAATCGGGAGAGTTGGGCCGGATCAACTACATTAGCAGTCGCCGACTTAACCTTGGTCCAGTCCGCAAGGATGTGAGCGCACTGTACGACTTAGCCCCGCATGACATTTCGATGATGTTGTACTTATTGGGTCAATCGCCCGAGAGTGTCACTTGCTCCGGGCTTGCTCATCTGAATGCGGGAGTTCATGACGTCTGCAATCTAACGATGCAGTTTGCAGGCAACAAGATTGGCATGGTCCATGTCAGTTGGCTGGATCCGCGCAAGGAGCGAGTCCTCACGGTTGTCGGCGATAAGAAAATGGCCGTGTATGATGATCTCGAGCAGGAAAAAATTAAGGTCTACGACAAGGGAATTGACACACCTCCCCCTTCAGCCGACTTTGCGGAGTTCCAAATCTCCTATCGCTACGGCGGCAGCTATAGCCCATGGGTTCAAGAAAAGGAACCGCTCAAAGCCGAGTGCGCTGATTTTGTGCGATGCATTCAAGACGGGGACGTGCCGCACACCGACGGTGAAAATGGTTTCCAAGTCACCGAGGTGTTGGAGGCCGCTCACAAGTCGCTGATCGAAGGCGGCAATCCAGTCTACTTGGCCTCTCAACGCCTGGAGGCTGCGAAACACGAATGATCCACCGTACCGCGCTAGTCGAAACGGAGGATATCGGCGAATCGACCAATGTTTGGGCGTATGCCCATATCATGTATGGAGCACGTATTGGCTGTAACGGTAATATCGGTGACCACGCATTTGTCGAGGGCGGAGCCAAAATTGGCAACAACGTGACTCTAAAGAATAGAGTTTGCGTGTGGGATGGAATTACAATCGAAGACGACGTGTTTGTTGGCCCTTGCGTGACCTTCACCAACGATAAGCATCCCCGCTCTCCGAGAATGGAAAAAGTTCGCAGTCGTTATGCAACGCGCGAGGGTTGGCTCGTTTCAACCTTGGTTCGACGCGGCTGTTCCATTGGCGCCGCTGCAACCATCGTACCCGGTGTTGAACTAGGTGCCTACAGCATGATCGGTGCCGGAGCTGTGGTCACGCGAAGCGTGCCCCCATTTGCATTGGTGTGTGGCTCGCCAGCCAAGCAGATTGCGGATGTATGCAGCTGTGGCCAGAAACTCTCCGGAGCCTTCGATAACACGATCTGCAGCGCGTGTGGCGAGACGCCCGCAGACCGCCATGCCATGCTGCAACAGTCGCTGAATCCTAAAACTTGCTAACAGACAATTCCAATCGTAGAAAACCAATTGACGCCAAGTCAAAAACCATGAGCAAAATGCAAACGCCCATTCCGCTGGTCGACCTCCAAACGCAATCCGCCATGCTCAAGGAAGAAGTGCTTGCGCGAATTGGCAAAGTGATCGACAAGGCGAACTACATCCTTGGCGAAGAGGTTGCCGAGTTTGAATCGGCTTTTGCGCGGTACTGCGGCGTGGAACATTGCGTTGGAGTTGCCAATGGTACCGACGCCATTCACATGGCTCTGCGAGCCTTGGAAATTGGACCGGGCGATGAAGTAATTACGGCAGCCAACTCCTTCGCTGCGACCGCATTGGCTATCGCTTACAGCGGCGCTACGCCCGTGTTGGTCGACGTCTGTGAGGACGACTTCAATATCGACCCAGCATTAGTCGAACAAGCCATCACGGCACGAACCAGAGCAATTATTCCAGTGCACCTTTATGGACAACCAGCCAGAATGCAAGAACTTCTTGCAATCGCCCGGCACCATGGCTTGAAGATCATCGAAGACTCTGCTCAGGGGCATGGTGGCGAACTCAACGGCACGCGCTGTGGAGCCTTCGGAGACATCGGCTGCTTCAGTTTTTATCCGGGCAAGAATCTCGGCGCCTTCGGAGACGCTGGCGCCTGTGTCACACGCGATCCAGCCTTAGCTGAAAAGCTAAGATTGCTGCGGAACTACGGACAAGTGGTCAAGAACCGCCACGACATGCTGGGCTTCAATTGTCGTCTCGATACTGTTCAAGCTTGTGTTTTGTTGGCCAAGTTGAACTACATTGAGGGGTGGACCGAGCAGCGACAGCAGGTCGCGAAATGGTATCACGAAGAGTTGGCGGACACAGATTTATTGTTACCCATCCAGAAAACCGGGGCGCGACACGTTTACCACCTTTACGTCGTTCGCCACCCTGAGCGTGAAAGACTGATGAAGTATTTGGCCGATCGGCAGATTTACTGCGGCATTCACTATCCGAATCCTCTGCCCACAGCCAAACCTTTTGAAGACTGCCGAACTCTACCGCTGGACTTTCCAGTCTGCACACGTTTGTCGCGAGAAATAATTTCTCTGCCAATGTACCCTGAAATGAGTCGTGACCAAGTTGCACGAGTCGCACACGCGGTTCGTGAGTTTTCTCCTGTGGAGGCTGGTGTCCAATGAGTACTACCGAAAAAACTTTTCCTTCGAGACCTAGCCTTCACGACGAACCAAGCATTTCGCCATTGCCGCAGGAGCGGACGCCAGCCGGCAATTCTCGCCGCTTAATGGAGATGGAACCAACGATTCCATTATCATCCATCGCCGGGCGCAATTTGATGGACTACTTGGAAATACCCTTTGTTCATTGGCGCGTTATCTCGGGTTGCTTCCTACTCAGTCTGATTGCTGGTGCATTGGCTCTGATCGTGTGGCCAAGAACCTATGAGTCTGAGGCGAAATTGATCATCAATGTAGGACGTGAGTCCGTCGCGCTCGACCCGACCGCCACTACGGGCCAAACATTGATGCTCCAAAAGACGCAGGAGGAAGAAATCAATTCTGCCCTAGAGGTCCTCTCGAGCCGTCAAGTTGCAGAACTCGTCGTGGATGAACTTGGCGCACTACCAATTCTGGACGGGAAGCTACCTGGTAGCGATGCGACGAAAGAAAAAAGCAGCGAACCTCAACTCTTGGTCGATGCCAAACTACGCGCTCAACAGCTCTTCGACTCTGTCAGCGAAAAGCTTCTTCAAGTTGGCATTCGCGATGCGGTCAGCGACCGCGAGAAAGCGATCCGCAAGGTCATAAATAGTGTGCGGATTCATGCGCCCAAGAAATCTAGCGCTGTTACGATTCATGCCGAGTCTAAGACACCGGAGATGGCTCAAGCGCTGGCTGCAAGCATCACCAATGGCTTTCTCGATCGCCACTTTAGCGTAAGTCGCACCGAGGGGTCCTACGACTTCTTTCTGTCGCAAACCCAAATCGTTGAAGCGCAGCTCAGCGAAGCGCTGCGAGTACGCGCCGAGTACATGAAGCAATCGAAAGTTGTTTCCGCCTCGGACATGCGTAGAATATTGACCGATCAACTTGGTGCGATCGAACAAGAGGTCTTGCTTACTCGCGGCGACCTCGAGCAAGCATTGTCGGAAAGCAAAGATCTCGAATCAAAGGCTGAGGCGGTACCCGCCGAAATCGTCGCCTCGAAGGACGAGGATCTCGATTTAACCTGGAGCGGAATGCGGCAGCGGGTGTTTGATCTCGAAGTGTTGGAGAAGCAGTTGGCTGCACGCTTGGCCGAAGACAATCCAACACTTTTAAATGCTCGAGAACAACTGGCGGGCGCCCGGGAAATCCTAAAAGCCATGAGTCAAGATAGCGTCAAGCGTTCGATGACTCCGAACCCAGTTCGAATCCGCATCGAAGAGGACTTGCAAAAACAGCGGACTCGAACCGTCGGCTTGACTTCGAAACTGGTTGAAAAAGAGAAGCAGCACGCCGAGATCGACCGAGAGATTGACGAGCTGTTGGCCTTTGAGCTGAAGCTCGGTGAGATGGACCGCAACATTGAAGCGTTGGAAGCGAGCAACGAACTACTGAAATCAAAGCTTGAGGAAGCGCGAGTGATTGAAGAACTTCAGTCCGAGCGCATTTCCAACATTAGCATTTATCAACCAGCGAACCTTGTCGAACGGCCTGCCAGCCCCAGCAAACCGCTGGTGGCTATTTTGTTCCCCATGCTTGGACTAATGTGCGGTTGTGGCCTCGCGCTGGTTCGTGAGGTCGGCAAAAAGACACTTCGCACCGCAGCGGATGTGGAAAGCAAATTGGAGTTCCCCACACTTTCGTCCATACCTTACTCCAGTAAAGTATCTCTCATCAGCAACCTGACGAATCCCAAGTACCGAAACGCGATCGCGCCCGAGTGCCAGGATATTTTGTCAACCATTTTGCTGACGCCCTCGGCAGACAGAGGATCGCGCGGAGTTTCGATTGGTGTGATA
Source organism: Pirellulaceae bacterium (assembly GCA_041736515.1). Classification (GTDB taxonomy): domain Bacteria; phylum Planctomycetota; class Planctomycetia; order Pirellulales; family Pirellulaceae; genus Aureliella. Next base: position 18,370 of record JBGSTP010000090.1, on the reverse strand, counting down.
AGCGTCGATCCCAAATGTGGTGCTAGCACCGTTGCCACCGCTTTAGCGATAACGGCGAGTCAGGATTGCTCGCTACGAACACTTCTGGTCGATGCCGACGTTCGCACAGCAACCATTACGAAATCCTTTAAGCTGCACGGCGTACCAGGGCTGGCCGAGTTGCTCAATGGCAGCGTGGAGAACTCGGACTGCATTCAGCACGTCGGCATTAAGAATCTGGAACTGGTGGCTGCTTCTGCCGATGAGATGCAAGGCCAGGTCGATATCAATGCGAGTGGATTCAGCAGTGTGCTAGCCGAGTTTCAGATTGATAATGATCTGGTTGTTGTGGATCTACCTGCGGCGAGCCGTCCGGACCGAACCCACAATGCCATTCAACACTTGGACTTTGTGCTGATTGTGTTGGAATCGGAGAAAACTGGCGAGGCGCATGCCAGACGGTTGATGCAAAAGTTTGCGGTGGACTACCATGCTGTCGGCATAGTACTCAACAAAACGAAGAGGTATGTGCCGCGATTCGTATCGCGTTTTGTCAGCTAGGTTTCCGATGTCCGCTATGGTTTCCTGTATTAAGCCTGACTACATCGCGCGCGAGCAAGTGGCAGCCGGTAGTCTTTCGTGGCTGGAGCGGAGTGCCTTAGCCGTTGGAATTTGGGAAATTCCGCTCCAGCTGGACAAATATTTGTTCTTTCGCGAGGAAGATTCACTCTTGGGAGCGGTAGCGGGTGCAAACGTTTCGCTGCTGACATTCGCATTATTGGTACTCTATCCACTTTGGGTAATTCAATCAGCCTCCAGCGGATTCCGTATACGCCACCAGCCGATTTTCGGAATCCCGATGTTGATTTATCTGGCTTTTGTAGCCTTCAGTGGTTTTGCGGCCGAAGTTCCGATCCTGACATTCTTTGACTTGTTCAATCTACTTCAGGGCTACGGTCTTTTTTTCTACTTGGCTAATCGGGTTCGCGAGCGGCGCGACATTCTTTTTTGTTTAATGGTGTTAGTGGCGATTGTCCTTACGCAGAGTGTGCTTGTTTTCGGGCTGGCCAGCCTGGGGAGTCGCGCCTACGGTCAGCGCTACGACTTTGGTCCTCTTTCGCTATCGGTATGGGAAGACGGTCGCATCGCCGGTTCATTGGTATCCGCCGTACTTTGCGGCAGCGTACTAGCCTTTCTTTGGTTGCCGATTGTGGCACTAACGCTGAGCTATAAAGAGAAAGTTGGCTGGTGGCTAGCCCTATTGGCGACACTCGCGGGAACGTTAGCAGTCATCCTGACACAAACCCGGGGTGCACTCCTAACTATGCTAATCGGCGCTAGCATTCTGGGTGGTGCCCTGTTGTGGCGGAGTTGGCTGCCACGTTGGACCGTTTATTCCATTCTGGCAGTCATGCTGGTTGGTATCGTTCCATTTGCCAAGGTTGTGCAAGACCGAGTCCTGGGAGATGACAGTGGGTCGGCTGAATCGCGGACTCACCTCTCATTGTTAGCACTTGAGCTTATTCGGGACCGACCGTTGTTTGGCTATGGATCGGGCAATTGCCATTTGGCAGCGCAGAGCTATGCGGATCAGAGCAGTTATCGCGGAGAATGGTATTACACGATCCACAGCAAATATCTACTGACCTGGGTAGAGACTGGATTTTTCGGCTTGGTCAGCTTCCTGGCCTTGCTGTTCAATGCAATGCGTTATGGAATCTCTGCTTGGCTTAGCCGCGATCCATTGTTTTCACCAATTGGGCTGGCCATTGCAGCCGGGTTACTAGGCAGCATGACTCACATGGCAGTTGACATATTCAATTCGCGTGCCCAGGTGCAGATTCTGTGGGCTGTGATTGGAATTGCCGCAGCCATCTATCGCACGACTCGATTATCGACGGAGCTATCGAGCAGGGAATTACTCTATGGCGAGTAACCAGGCTTTGCGTACGTCGAAGAATGCTCTCATGTTGGTCGTGGGCAATCTTTGTCGTATGGTGGCCACATTCGGATTCGTGCTTTATTCTGCAGCAATCCTTGGAGTCGAGGGGTTTGGCAAATATCAGTTGTCGTTGAACCTGTTTGAACTTTTCCTTGGCTTAGCTGCCACTGCGGTCGGTATCTTGCTGACACGCGATGTCGCCCGTTGGCCCAAACAACTCAGCACTTTGCTAACTTCAGCGATAGCCCTCACGCTGTGCTTGGCATTTATCGCACCATTAGCCATGTTGCTGCTGGGCAACGTATTTGGCTATGCACAGGACACGATTCAGGCGCTTGCAATCGCTAGTCTGGGCATTTTTCCTGCAGTCATTTGCGTCTTGTTTGAGGCTATTTTTGTTGCTAAGGAGCGAGCTGAATTCGTTACTCTAGGAACAGCCATCGAGAGCTTGATTCGTATCTTTCTTGGAGTAGCCGCGCTACATTTTGGTTATGGTTTTCTGACGCTAATGTGGATTGTAACCCTTTCGCGAACTTCGCAACTTTTATTGTATTGGCTGATGATTCGCCGAGTCGTAGATTTCAGATGGACGTATCGCTTTGATCATACTTGGCGATTTGCCAGTCGCTGGCGCGTTTTCGCCGCAGAAAACTGGATGGCTGCAATTTACATGAATTTAGATGTACTGATGCTCTCCTGGATCGCTGGCGAAGCTGCGGTTGGGCTCTATTCAGCCGCAGGAAAATTTGTCCGACTGGGATCGATTTTTTCTCGAAGCTTTACTACGGCGGTTTTTCCCGTCATGTCTCGTATGTTCAGTGAATCTCCGGACGCATTCCATCGCTTCTACCAGCATTCCATACGCGTAATGTATACGGTTGCTTTTCCAATTGTCATTGGCGTAACGGTGTTGGCAGAGCGAATCGTCGCGTTGATGTACACGGACGAATACCAAGGCACAGTGCCAGTCTTACGAGTGTTGATTTGGCTAGTGCTTATTGATTTTCTCAATCCATTCTTGAGTCACGTGCTATTTGCTCAAGGTCGACAGCACCGATCCATGCATGTGGCGGCGATTAGCCTGTGCGTCAACTCGCTGGTGTGCTTTATGCTGGTGAAATCGTTTGGCGCTTTGGGAGCTGCAATGGGAAGCGTCTTTGGTGGACTGGTTGCCATGTGCTGCTACATGTTCTTTGCTATCCCGCGTAGCGATGTCTTAGCCACATTTACGCTTGCGTTTCGCGCATTGTTAGCCGCAGTGGGAATGGGGGCAGCGGTCTTCCTGTTACGCGACGCATATCTAGTGGCGATCGTTGCAGCAAGTGGCGTAGTTTATGTTGCACTGCTTTTTTTAATCCAGGCCATTCGCAGCGAAGACATCACCTACTTTAGGACGGTATTGAGATCTCGAGCGGCTACTTAGTTAGTTGGACAGCGCCACATTAGGCCCGAATATTTGCTCGACGCGCCAGCGATTTGGTCGTAAGCGTGCGAATTACTTGGAGATTTTTTCTATTTTACAAGCGACCCACTCGCTGGCGCGTCTAGCTGGTATTGCCACAGTTTTCCGCAAAGTGGCGCTGTACAATTAGAAATCCAGTGGAATTCATCTGAACTCGATTGCTCAAGAAAAAAGAACCACGAAAGTATTTCGACTAACAAGTTGAGCGGCAAGCCGCAGCCGTCCTCAGCCATTACACTAGCAGCATGGTAAACATATTAGGCATCTCAGCTTTTTATCATGATTCAGCGGCTGCATTGATTGTCGACGGTGAGATCGTTGCAGCTGCGCAGCAAGAGCGATTCTCTCGATCAAAGCATGACTCGACATTTCCACAGGCCGCCATTGACTATTGCTTGACAGCCGCCGGGCTCCGCGCTGAGGACTTAGACTACGTAGGTTTTTATGATAAGCCGCTCGCGAAATTTGAAAGAATCCTGGAAACGTACCTCGCCTCTGTGCCTGCAGGGTATCGATCGTTCCGACAGGCCATGCCGCTGTGGCTCAAGCAAAAACTGCATTTGCCGTGGGAAATGCGGCGTGGTTTGCGTGGAAGATTTAAGGGCAGGTTCGTATTCGCCGATCACCATGAATCGCATGCCGCCAGCGCATTTTTTCCGTCACCGTTTGAAGAAGCTGCGATTCTTACCTTGGATGGTGTCGGCGAGTGGTCCACCAGCTGCTTAGGATTAGGACAAGGCAATCGAATCAAACTTGACAAAGAACTTCGCTTTCCTCACTCCCTTGGCTTGCTTTATTCCGCATTCACTTATCTTGCCGGCTATCGGGTCAATAGCGGGGAGTACAAGCTAATGGGTCTAGCGCCTTATGGTGAACCTAGATTCAAAACTGTGATTCTCGACAAACTGGTCGACCTGAAACCGGATGGTTCCTTCCGACTTGATATGAGCTATTTCAACTACTGTCACGGGCTAACGATGACATCAGGAAAGCTCCACTCGCTTTTTGAAGGCCCGCCGCGTCAACCCGAATCACCTATCACCCAGCGGGAGATGGACATTGCGGCATCCATCCAGGCAGTCACCGAAGAAATTGTCCTCCGCTGTGCAAGGACTGCGTTTCAAGCTACCGGCTCGAAGAATCTGGTGATGGCTGGCGGAGTCGCACTCAATTGTGTAGCCAATGGTCGTATTCTCCGCGAAGGTCCGTTTGAAGAAATATGGATTCAGCCAGCAGCAGGCGATGCAGGTGGGGCGCTGGGAGTAGCATTGTTCAATTGGTTTCAATTGCTGAACAAACCGAGAATCCCTGTAACCCCTGATGCTCAGCAGGGATCTCTGCTCGGCCCCTGCTTCTCCGATTCCGAAATCGCTCAGATCCTGGACTCACTCTGCATGACATATACGACATGCCGTAGCAATCGGGAGTTGTGCGAACGGATTGCAGGCCATGTCGCTGACGAGAAAGTCGTCGGTTGGTTCCAGGGACGCATGGAATTTGGGCCTCGGGCGCTAGGGAGCCGCAGTATTCTGGGCGATGCTCGCAGCAGCGAAATGCAATCGAAAATGAATTTAAAAATTAAGTTCCGCGAGTCCTTCAGGCCCTTTGCTCCGATTATCCTGAGTGAACACGCGCATGAGTATTTTGAGTTGAGTCCGCACCAACAGTCGCCTTACATGCTGCTAGTGGCACCTGTCAGGGCATTGCTCCGAGAGCAAGTTAACGAGAGTTATCAGCGCGCATTTGGGATCGAAAAACTAAATTTTCGGCGCTCGCTGATACCTGCGGTCACGCATGTCGATTTTTCGTCGCGTGTACAAACTGTCGATCAGGCTCGCAATCCGCTGCTGCACGAATTGCTCACTGCGTTTCACGCACAGACCGGATGCCCATTGATGATCAACACCAGTTTCAATGTCCGAGGCGAGCCGATCGTTTGTACGCCACAAGATGCGATTCGATGCTTTAGCATGACAGGCATGGACGTGTTAGCATTGGGTAAGCACCTCTTGGTAAAATCAGAACAAGAACGCATCAGCGATGCTGAACAACATAGGCACATCTCGCAGTTTCCACTCGACTAAGGATTTCGATGCTCACAGTCAATTGGCAACCTAGCTCACGGCAACTGAGGCAGTTCGTCTGCTTGGCTTCCATCGCCCTGCCCTTCACTGCTTGGATGTGGTCATTGAGTAATGCCACAGTACTAAGCTTGGGTGCCGCCGGCTCGTGCTTGGCAGCCATAGGCTTAGTGTGGCCTAAGTTGGCAAATCCGGTGTACCTAGCGACCACGGCAATTACCTTTCCAATCGGTATCCTACTTAGCGAATTCGTATTGCTACTGATTTTTCTTTTGACTTTTATTCCGCTGGGACTGGTCTTTCGCCTTAATGGCCGCAATCGATTGAAACTCTCGTTCGACACGCTATGCGACAGTTACTGGGAAGACAAAAAGCAACCCCGCTCAGTAGCCAGCTACTATCACCAGTCTTGAACAAGGTAGACTTACAATGGCTACAGAACAGAAAGAACGCTCTGAATTTGAAGAGCTAGGTGAAGCGCAGGAGCTTACCTTGGTTGGCGAATTTTGGCTATTCATCAAGGAAAACAAAGCGTGGTGGATGATTCCCATCCTACTCGTTCTCGGCAGTCTTGGCGTACTGGTCGTGCTGAGTTCGACCGGCGCGGCGCCCTTCATCTACACATTATTTTGAATGGAGCACCCTCGTTTCAGCAGTATTCTGACTAAATCCCATGGGATAAGGATAGCTTGGTCGCGGTTGCCACAGCCTGGCAGTCTTCACAAAGCCCCCAATTGACCAATCACCCCGCAGTGACTAAACTTTCCGTAATAATTTTTAATCTACGCCTTTTAGAAGAAAAGTCAGGGGTGCCTTGGTGAAGATTAACAGGAAGAAGTTTTTGGGGTTGGTAGCTGGTTCTGCTGCAGCCTCGGTCGCTGGACTCCCTGCGCGAAAAGCTCGAGCGGATTGGCGGTCGGATAATCCCATTACCCGCGAGAACGCGAAAGAGGGGACATCTGCATGGCTGCCCAACAATCAAGCCGAAAATCGCGAAATCGAAGGCTACGCGAGCCGCACCAGCGTATCTCCCGGAGAATCCATTAGCTTCTATGTAAACACGGCATCCGCTTCTTATACCGTTGAGATTTATCGCATCGGCTGGTACGGTGGGCTGGGTGGACGCCTTCACTTAGCCTCAAATGTTCGGACGGGAATCCAGCAGGTCATCCCCACTCCGAATGCAACTACGGGGCTGTGCGAGTGCAACTGGAGTTCACCCTGGGTGGTGACGATTCCCAGTGGTGACGATGGTTGGGTCAGCGGTTATTACCTCGCAAAGCTAACTACGCGCGAGGGCAAGCAATCGCACATTCCTTTTATTGTTCGCGACGATACGCGGGCCACGGCGTTTCTTGTTCAGGCATCGGTGACTACATGGCAAGCTTATAACAATTGGGGAGGTAAGTCTCTCTACGACTACAACAGCACCGACAATCAGCGGGCCTACAAGGTCTCATTTAACCGCCCCTACAATGCCTACGGTTCAACCGATTTCTTCAATCCGTATGCGGGTTGGGAATTGAACAACCTGCGATTTTTCGAACGCTTCGGCTTTGATGTCAAATACGTAACCAACATAGATATTCATGAAGATCCAATTCGATTGTATTGGTCGCAGGCATTTATTTCGTCCGGTCATGACGAATATTGGTCCATGACGATGCGCGACAATATCGAGTACGTTCCCAATGAAGGAATCGGTTTGGCCTTCTTGGGAGCGAACGCAGCCTACTGGCAAGTACGCTTTGAGGCAGGTGCCGGCAACATCGCCAATCGGACGATGGTCTGCTACAAAGATCTCTTGCTCGACCCTAACTCGCAGTCACCCGATCCGGCGGTGCGCGCGACCGTAACCGGCAAATGGCGCGAGGTAGACCAGGGAGGCTATACGCGTCCTGAAGCTACACTTATTGGCGTGCAGTACTATCACTTTCCGGTAAACGCCGACATGGTAGTTCAGAACACGAACTACTGGCTGTTTGACGGTACAGGTCTCCAGGATGGTGACACGCTTCCAGGTCTGGTGGGGTACGAGGCGGACTCGTTGGCTCCGGAAAGCCCGTCCAACTTGATTGTCTTGGCAGCGTCTCCGGTCATAGGAGACTTTACCAGTGGATTTCATAACATGACGGTTTATGACCATCCGGGAGGCGCACTCGTGTTTGCGACTGGCAGCATGCAGTTTTCATGGGGACTGGATGATTTCTTCTCGGGCGAAGTTCATCCCAACCTGGTGAATCCGGCGGCGCAGCAAATCATGCACAATTTGATGGCTGGTTTTGTTTCTTGATTTGGATTTACAAAACTTAGGCCATTTGTCGGCCTGGCTGCGTGGGTGTGTTGCAATGTCAGTTTCGAAACTGCAATTTTTCGGAGCTGGCAATTCTGAGGTTGGCAATTGGAGCGGCGAATCCACCAACAGAAACCGATACAGCGCTGCTGAACCGCGTAACGACCGACGTTCTTGGAACACACGCAACATCCAGGCTGTAAACCCTGCGATGTCTTAGTGTTTTTCTCAAATCGACTAAGCTGAAGCACACCGCTTAACTACAATTGTTGGTGGTAAAGTGCCGTTTCGCCTGCTAACTGGCGGCAGCCCCCCTCCGTCCATTCTCGATTCGAGTGCCTCAGTTTTCATGAAAAACGCCCAGACCCCCAAAGTAAGTATTGGCATCGTCGGCTGCGGAGCCATCGCCGAGCTCTATCACTTGCCAGCGCTTCAAAAAAACCAACGTACACAGGATGGAATTGCGATTGCCGAGCCCAATACGGCGCGCCGGGCAGCGATGGCAGAAAAATTCGGAGCTCGACGCCAGACTAGCGACTACAAAGAATTGCTAGGGCAAGTCGATGGAGTCATCGTCGCGACGCCACCGCTGATGCACTATGCCATGGCCAAGTTTTTTCTCGAAAATGGAGTGCATGTTCTCTGCGAAAAGCCCTTGTCGGAATCAAGCTCCGAAGCGCGCGAGTTGGTTGAAATCGGCAGACGCACCGGTGCCAAATTGGCAATCAATCAGACGCGACGTTTCTTCCCAACGTACGCAAAAATCCGTGAGCTGATCGCTGCTGGGGTTCTCGGTCGACTGGAATCGATCACCTACCACGATGGACACGATTTTGACTGGCCTGCCGCGTCGCCGCATCACTTTTCGGCTGGTGCCAAAGGTGCCTGGTCGGATACGGGTGTGCACTTGCTCGATTCGGTCTGCTATTGGATAGGAGCCAAGCCAACATTAGTCCGTTCGCAGAACGATTCCCTAGGCGGCCCAGAAGCAATGGCCACGGTCAATCTTGAGCATGCGGGCTGCGCGATCGAAGTAAAAGTCAGTCGCTTGGGCCGACTCATGAATGGCTTTCATATTGTGGGTAGCCTTGGCTCCATCAAAGCCGAAGCCGAAGACTGGGATGAATTCACGGTCGAGTTTCGCAACGGTAGTTCGAATCGCTATAAAGTCGCTAGCAATCGCCTTACCTACGGCGACTTTGCGCACCCTATGCTTGAGAACTTCGTCGAGGTAATCGCGAGCGATGCAGCCCCGACGGTCTCTGGTGAAAGCGTATTGGGGACCATCGAGTTGCTTGAGCAAGCCTACCAGACTGCCGTACCGTATGACGCGCCTTGGAACGATGAACTCAAAGCTTGGAGCGAGCAGGAGCAATTCCGTGCGCGGGTCCACGAGTCCGACTCGCCGAAGCGCGTGTTGGTAACTGGCGTCTCGGGCTTTCTGGGCGGCCGAGTTGTCGAAGCCATGGCGCAAGGTGGCTTGTTCGAGCCAGTGGCTGCCATTCGAAGCTGGTCGCGTGCTGCGCGGGCGGCTGTGTATCCAATGAAAATTCTGCTTTGCGATATCATGAAGCCAGAACAAGTCGATGCAGCCGTTGCGCAGGTCGATGCGATCGTCCATTGCGCTTATACAGACAGTCGCACCGACATCGTGGATGGCACCAAACACTTATTGGAGGCGGCTGCCAAACACAGCATTCGTAACTTTGTTTATTTGAGTTCAGCCGAGGTCTATGGTCCCGATCGTCAGGGAACGGTTAGCGAGGACCAAGACCTTGCACCCCTTGGACGTCCCTACGGTGATGCAAAACTCGAAGCCGAAGAGCTTTGCCGAAGCTACGCCGCCAAGAACGTCTATACCACAATTCTGCGTCCGTCCTTGATTTATGGTCCTCATGGCAGTTCGTGGTCAATCGACATCGCGAAGAAGTTGCAGTCTGGAAATTGGGGACTGTTCGAAGGCTTCGGGGAAGGATTTGCCAACCTAATTTACGTCGACGATTTGGTACAAGCAATTTTCCTCAGTTTGCAATCGACCGCCGGAGTGCATCGTACGTTCAACGTAAACGGCCCTAAAGCGCCAACCTGGAACCAGTATTTCGAGATGCTCAATGCAGCTCTGGGTCTCCCCGATTTGCGGCCGATCGCATCAACCCAATCGCGTCTCAAGACTGCAATTACAGATCGAGTTCGAAAGACGACGTCGTTTTTCAAAGCTCGTTTCGAAGACAGGCTGATGGAGATTTACCTACGAGGCGGCTGGGCTGGACAGATGATGAAACGACTAAAGAACCGCTTGGATTCGACGCCCAGCGAGGGCGAACTGACGGACCTGTACGCGAGAAAGGCTGTCTACAGCGATGAGAAAATCCGCCGCACCCTCGGCTACAATCCGAGCTACGACTTGCGTAAAGGAGTCGACACAACCATCCAGTGGATGCTGTTGCATGAACTCATTCAGGAACCGAACCGCGTTCAACGTCTCAGCGCTTTGCCAGCTGGCAGAGCTGCCAGCGAGATGGCCCATTCATGAGAATCGCGTTTCTGTCGTTTGATTTCCCGGAGTATTGCATTCGTCACGCCAATGAAATGGCGCGCGACCATGATGTATTGCTAATGCTTCCAGCGAATCACCTGAACGGCCTCGAATCGCTCGTGGCTTCCGGTGTGCATTTTGAGTCTTTTTACAAACCTCGTTTTCGACAGCCGATCGGACAACTGCAAACGATTTCTTCGATTCTGAGGAAAGTTGGGAAATTCAAACCCGATGTAGTTCACTTCCAACATGGTCATATGTACTTCAATGCAGTACTACCGCTTGTCAGACGTTATCCGCTCGTCGTCACCATTCATGACCCTCGACAGCATGTAGGCGACAAAGAATCCAAGAAAGTCCCGCAGTGGTTGATGGATTTCGGTTTTCGCCGCGCGGACAGAAACATTGTGCATGGATCGGAGTTAATCGACACCGTCCATAATTTAATCGGCATTCCCAAAGAACACATCCATTACATCCCGCATATTGCTATTGGAGAGCCCGCCGAGGAGCCTCGCGTAGAAAATGTAGACGTCCCGCCTCGGGTGCTCTTTTTTGGACGCATTTGGGAATACAAAGGTCTCGACTATCTAATCCAAGCAGAGCCGCTGGTAACAGCTCGTTTTCCTGATGTAAAAATTGTCATCGGTGGCCAGGGGGAGGACTTCGATCGCTATCGCAAGATGATGGTTCACCCCGATCGATTCGAAGTTCACAACGAATGGATTAGCGACGAGCGGTGTGGGCGATTATTTTCGGACGCTGCGGTGGTGGTCTTACCCTACGTGGAAGCGACACAAAGTGGCGTCGTACCCATCGCTTACAACCATCGCAAGCCGGTTGTTGCGACGCGAGTCGGTGCGCTACCGCAAGCCGTTGAGCATGGAGTGACGGGATTGCTGGTGCCGCCGCGAGATGTCCAGGAACTAGCTGAGGCGATCATCTCGTTGCTTGAATCGCCTGAAAAGCGTGCGGCTATGGGAAAAGCAGGCCATGCAAAGTTACGACGAGAATGTGAGCCAGCTGTCGTAGTACCGCAGACTCTCCAAGTCTATCAACTCGCTATCGAAGATCGTCAATCGCCAGCAGCGGCGAAGCGTCCCTCTGGTTCAGTAGGTGTTTAGTTGTGAGCAGTACTTTAGAAAAACAGCCTGCAGATTCTCATGCAACTCAGAGCGGCGAGACCGCAAAAACAGCGCAGGCTCTGACATCCGAGAGAAAAACTCGAATTCTCATGATCGGAGCAAGCCTAGAGCAGAATGGTGGTATAGCCACACTCGAAAAGCTCTTGCTGAAGCACGCACCAAGCAGCGTCGAGATCTTGCATGTCACGAGCCACGACGAAGGCTCCGTGCTGCATCGCGTACTCGTGTTCACCAAATCCTGGCTGCGCATGGTGGAACGCTGTTTTCGCAATAAAGTAGACATTGTCCATGTTCACGTTTCGGACGGGGGCAGCATACTTCGCAAAGTCATAATTAGCCGAACTGCGTTCTTGTTTGGCAAACCAGTGCTAATGCACGCCAATGGTGCTGAGTTTCATCTGAGCTACGAGAAGATGCCTGGCTGGTTGCAAAGCTATACACGAAACACTTTTCGTCGCTGCGCCGTGTTTGCTCCCGTCACAAATCTGTGGCGAGACTACTACATCAAACATCTAGGCTTGGATCCCAATAAGGTTATCTTGTTACCCAATCCAACCGAGCTTCCCGAAAACACCCCGGCTCGCTCCGACGCCAAGATCGTCCGGCTGGCTTTTTGTGGACGAATCGGTACCCGCAAAGGAGCCTTTGATCTTTTGCAGGCTGTTGCCAAACTTCCAGCCCAGGTATTGCAGCGTATGGAACTTGTCCTGGCCGGGGACGGTGAAGTCGAAAAGGGCAAGCAGCTCGCGGCCGAGCTTGGCTTAACGGACAGAGTCACTTTTCTAGGCTGGGTCAACCGCAACCGAATTCAGAGTCTACTGGAGCAGTCGCACGTGTTCCTCTTGCCGTCGTACAACGAAGGACTTCCGCTGGCACTGATGGAAGCTATGGGATGGGGGCTGCCTGTTATTACAACTCCGGTCTCAGGCATACCCGATATCGTGAAGTCTCAGTTTAATGGAATCCTAGTTGAGCCAGGGGACATCGACAGTCTTTCAGCCGCCCTACAAACTATGATTGTCGATGACGCGAAAAGAATTGCTATGGGCGTTGAAGCGCGGCGAACGGTTGAGCCGCTGGATGTGCGTGCTCAATATGCACAACTGTGCCAGATCTACCAAAACATACTCAAATCCAATTAAAGCCCGCTTGAACCTCAATGAGTACCAGAGTTGACTATTGCATCGTTCGACACTCAAGCTACCCGCAAGACACCCGCGAACTGAAACATGCCACGGCCATCCTTGAGGAGGGCTATTCTGTCGATGTCATCTGCCTGAGGGACGCAAACCAGAAGGCGGTCGAAAATGTCGATGGCGTTTGGGTTTACCGCATTCCCATGACGCATAAACGCGGCGGTGCCCTAGGCTATATCATCGAGTACGGCCTCTCGTTCATCATCTTCAGCATGGTCTTGCTGTACCGCTATCTGCGCTGCCGGTATAAGGTCATTCATGTTAGCACCATGCCTGACTTTCTCGTGTTCACTTCATTCATTCCACGACTGTTCGGCGCAAGAGTTTTATTGGACCTGCATGAACCCACACCGGAACTGTGGCTAACAAAATTTGGCGGCCGAAAAGATTTCTTCTATTGGCTGCAAGTCAAATTGGAACAGTGGTCGATCGCCTACGCACATCGTTGTATCACTGTCACCGAAACCCTGCGTCAGCGGTTTGGTCTGCGAGGTGCAGACATTTCCAAGATCGCAGTTGTCTCAAACGTTTGCAACAACGAAATCTTCAGTCCAGGCGATTCTGACAATTCACCACGGCCCACCAACTCAGGCAGATTTGTGCTCATTACACACGGTCTGATCGATGAACGTATGGGCCATGATTTAGTTATCGGCGCCGTCCTGAAGTTGAGGAACGAGATTCCAGGTATCCATTTTGAGATTCCGGGCCGCGGGGAGTATGAACCGGCCCTAAAGCAACTGGTGCAGGACAAAGGGTGCGGCGACCAGGTGACTTTTCTCGGTTTTTTACCTTTCTCCGAGTTATTGAATAAGCTGCGCCAAGCCGACGTAGGTGTAGTGGCCATGCAACGGAATCCTTATTCCGAACTGATCGATACCAACAAGATGTACGAATACATTTCGATGCGAAAGCCCGTTATCGTTAGTCGCTTACAGGGTGTCGTAGCGAACTTCGACGAATCTTGCGTAAAACTGTTTGAGCCCGGTAACGTGGACGAGTTGGCGGACTGTATTCGCGACTTGTACCAGCACCAGGAGCAAATCCCGGTGCTGGTAGAAAATGCCTACAGCCGTATGCAAGCCACGAATAGCTGGGAGAAAACTAAGGAAGTATTGCTGGACGTAGTTCATGAGCTTATCCATCAGCGACCATAGCAAGGACTTTAAACAAGAGCTTCCCCCCCTGATTCCTTCCAATCGGCACGAAAGCTCTTCCCAGAGCACTGCAACTTATGCCAGATGAATCTCCCCACATTCACTTCGCATTCCCTGGACGACTGGAGGCAGTCCTGCGTCGTTATCTTAGTGAAGATGCTGGAAATTGGCGCCTTTCGCGGAAGTTTGTCTGCTACTATCAGCTGCGTCGCTGGATCCCGCTCAGACTGCGCCAACTCCTGCAAGAACGTCGCAACTCTAGCATGCAGGTCGAGCCGGGCTGGTTCTGCCATAGCCGGTTCTTAAAGGACTTCAACGATGCGCTGACAGCAGAGTTAGCAGAATGCCCCAACCAAACCCTGCTTCACCCCTGGCCGGACGGATACTCCCACGCGGCAATACTCAGCCATGACATTGAGACCCGCGAGGGAGTCAAACTGGTCCAGCGCCTGGCAAACCTCGAAGAGGAGTTCGGCTTTCGCTCTGCTTGGTATTTCGTGCCTGCGAAGTACCGAATTGACGCTGGCTTGCTCGCCGACCTTCAGCAACGTGGCCACGAAATCGGCATGCACGGTTATAACCACGATGGAAAACTATTCTTCAGCCGCAAAACCTTTGAACAACGGGCGCGGTTCATCAACCAAAAGGTAGCGCAATGGAATTCGCAAGGCTTCCGTTCACCGATGATGCATCGCGAACTGGATTGGATGCAATCTCTGGATATCAACTACGACAGCTCCTGCTTTGATATCGACCCATTCCAAGCCATGCCCGGTGGTGTGGGGGGAATTTGGCCGTTCCTTTACGGCAAGTTTGTCGAGCTTCCGTGCACGCTTCCTCAAGATCACACGCTGTTCATAACGCTCCGCGAACAGTCGATCGATATTTGGCGGCGCAAGCTTGAGTTGATTCGAAAGCTACGAGGCATGGCCCTCACGATTGTCCACCCTGATTACCTGGACACACCGCAACGCTGGGATTTGTACCGCGAGCTGCTAGTGCAATGGCGAGATTCCACCACGGCCTGGAATTGCCTACCGCAGCAAGCCGCTCAGTGGTGGCGCGAGCGGCATCATTCGGAAGTGAAAGATCAACAAGTGGTCGGGCCAGCCGCGAAGCGAGCGCGGGTGGTGAAGCTGGCAAATTTATTTGAAGGCGCATCCGGCGTATAGCGGACGAAAACGCGCTCTCTAAGGCAGTATGCAAAATCCGCCAGCAGCTTAAGCAGCAGCCAAGAAGAAATACGCGGACATTCTTCACCCTAGCCAACTAAAACGATCGCGCCCCGGGCCATCGTCGGGCGGAGCGAAGAATGGACTAAGAAGGAAACTGCCAATTGTAATTCGCACACAGAATTCCCGTCGCCACCGCAGCATTGAGCGACTCGGCACCGGAATTGGAATTCCCGCGGGGAATGCTCAGCCAATCCGTCATCATCGCAACATTGTCCGGACGAATACCCTGGCTCTCGCTGCCAATAACCAGCAGCGTATCGCGATTCCAATCATAGCTACCCAAGGCAATCCCGCCTTCGATCCGAGTCCCCACAATCGACAGACCGGGACTGGCCGCGCGCAGTGTGTCCAGAGCCACGCGTGGCGCGGTGACGCGCAGGAAAGCGCCCATGCTCGCCTGAATGGTTTTCGCGTTGTAAACGTCGACACAATCCTCTGCCAAGTAAACTCGATGAATCCCGTACCAATCCGCGACTCGCATAATCGCCCCCAAATTGCCTGGGTCGCGTATGCCATCCAAATAAAGCGTCAGACCGCGGACAGGCTCCGCACAATGCGAGTGCGCAGGCATGTCGAGAAGTGCCATGACAGGTGATGGCGTATCGAGCGCGCTGATGTTCTTCATCGTGGCGTAGTCGCCTCGAACCACGCGCTCAGCCAACCGCTGAACAGTTGCCGGGGACATGCTTTCAATGAACTCAACCGTCCCGATCAGATACCGCAGCTCGCTGGGAAAGCGATCGAGGACTTCGCCAACAATCGTTTCGCCCTCAACCACGAATTGTTGGTGTTCCTGGCGATACTTCTTGGCGCGCAGCGCGCGCAGATGCTTGATTTGATTGCGAGTGATTTTTTCAGCTTCCAACTGTGCTGCTTTCTTGGCTAAGGAGCCAGACCTGCGAAACATCTCGAATTTCCCTTGTGGCCAATTTTAGTTAATTTCCGAAAAATGACTTGCCGTCCGCCTGCAATCACTGTACTATATACCTAGTTCACTAGTCACCCAGTAACGGGGAGTTGTTGGCCATGTTTTTTACGATCGATGCCAGTAACGGCGTGGCAATCTACGAACAGATTGTACGGCAGGTCAAATACGCCATTGCGGACGGTGCGCTCAAGCCCGGGCAGATGCTACCCAGCGCCCGTGTGCTGAGCGTCGAATTGGCGATTAATCCCAATACCGTGGTCCGTGCGTTCCAGCTGCTGCAGTCTGAGGGCGTGCTTGAATCGATTCGTGGGCGCGGGTTGGCGGTATGCGCGGGAGCTGCCCAGCAGTGCACCGAGCTTCGCCGCACGCTCATCAGTCAACGGCTACGGGCTGCTCTCACCGAAGCGCTCCATGGCGGCTTGGAGGTACGAGAGATTAAGGCCATCGTTAATGAACAGTTGGGCGAATTGGCGCGGTCGGTGATGCCGGTTGGCTCTGCAGCCGAAACGGCCTCCGAAACATCGGCTTGAAAGTTAGTCGAGACTCTTCTCTATCAAACAATTTTCGCGTTGAGGTAATGACATGACGAGCTGTATTTCCGTTCGAGGTATCGAAATGCGATTTCGCGGCTGCGATGCGCTACAGGGAATTGATCTGGAGGTTGCCCACGGATCGGTCTTTGCACTGTTGGGAGAAAACGGGGCTGGCAAAACGACCTTGATTCGCATCTTGACTGGTTTTCAGCGGCCATCCCAAGGCACCTGCACAGTTTGCGGGTTGGATCCTGCCACCGACTCGCTCGAATTGCGGCGCAAGATCGGCTATGTCTCGGACGCTCCAGCGCTTTATGACTGGATGCGAGTTGGCGAGATCGGCTGGTTTGCTTCCTCCTTTTTCGACGATCAATTTGCCGATCGTTATCGCGAGCTGATGGGTCGTTATGAACTGCCTGAATCGCGAAAGATCCGTCACTTGAGTAAGGGGCAGCGCGCTAAGGTTGCTTTAGCATTAGCCGTCGCGCACGATCCGGAACTGCTTATTCTAGACGAGCCCACATCGGGCTTGGACCCGCTTGTGCGCCGCGAGTTCCTGGAGAGTATGGTGGATCGCGCGGCCACCGGACGCACCGTATTGTTGTCCAGTCATCAAATCTCAGAAGTCGAACGCGTCGCTGATACGGTTGCAATCTTGAGGCAGGGCAAAGTGCGTTTAGTAGATTCACTGTCCGAACTAAAAGATTCTGTGTCGGTCATGACAGTGACTGTTGCCGACCCGTTAACCGCTTTGCCGACTTTAGCCGCGCCGACAGAGTTGCTGAGCGAGCAGAACGAAGGGCGACAAAGACGCTGGATGGTCCGCGGACTAACGCCTGAGAACTTAGCCGACCTGGAATCGCGGCCAAATGTGATCTCCGTGCGCACGCGTCCTGCTTCTCTGGAAGAACTATTCGTAGCTTGTACCCGTGGGATCACGCCTGGGCACACCCATGACGAAGCAGAAGACAACCTGTCTGGACGCTCGGCAATCGCAGGTTGATGCGTCGTAGTTTGAGCATTGTTTCGCTTGGCAACTATTCGGAGCTAGTGATATGAGTCGATCGATGGCACTCAAGCAGCTGTGGTGGAAAGAGTGGCGACAACTTTTTCCATTGATAGGTCTGCTGGTTCTGGTTGGACTCTTTTTACAATCCATGACACTGCTGATCCCTGGACAGATCCAGTGGCGACAGTTCCTTGCATTGCTGGGCATGCCAGCGCTGTTCGCGGCTGGTGCCGGTGCATTGCTGGTGGGACAGGAGAAGGAATCTCGCACCATCGACTGGCTGCGCATGCTACCAATTGCAGCCGATGATTTTGTACGGACCAAGTTCTTGGTGGCTGTCGTGGGTTTAGCGATCGTGTGGTGCGTCAGTGGCATGCTAGGCTTTGCCACCGGAGCCTGGGCCAACGTGAGCGACCCACAGGGACGCGCGTTCCTATGGCCGTTGCATTCAGTTTTCTTGTTGATCCTGGGGTTCGCAACGTCATGGAAGCTGCGCTCATCGATGATCGCGCTATTGGTCGTTGTACCACTTGCCTGCTTGCCGTTGTTGTTCGCTGGCCTTCACCAGAGCCTTCTCGACTGGAATGCCAACCGAAGCGGCCTACTTGGCAACGACCCGCCGCCGTGGCTGCTGGCCACGTATCTGGTATTGTTTGCGGCCGGTTTTCTTTTTTATGGCTGGCGCGCGGGAGTTGCTTACTTTACCGCGGCAGCACCTCCGCGCAGCCTCGGTTTATCTAGTCAACTAGCGCTACATCCACAGGCGCTGAGCTACTCGCGCGTCTCGCCTGCCCCTGCCCTGCTTTGGCAATTCGCTGTGCAGAATCGCGCAGCGCTCATCGGGCTAGCTTTGCTGCAATTGTTTGCCATCCTT
>JBGSTP010000086.1:0-3443 GCA_041736515.1 Pirellulaceae bacterium | reverse complement strand
GATTTCACGGTCGAGGACTACGCCGAGCATCCTGCGAGACCGGTCTCATGGTTCTCTCCCAGAACCTGCTTCGGCTCGATAAGTTGCAGCGACGCACAGAAAAGCCATGCAAAAACAATACTTAAAAACTGCACGACCTCTCTGGAGGGGGGTAATCTCTACAACCAAATGGCCGCCGTCGGCTTTGGCGATTCAGCAAACTATTGGTTGGGTTCCAACAATGCAATAACACATCGCATCCTTGACATAATGCAAGGTTCGACGTTCAGCGTTTACCGCTGCCCGTCTTCACCCCTACACGAAACTGTGACAATTCAAAGTCGCCAGATCATGTGGCCTTCCTATATCTTGATTGCCGGTAGCGACAGACACCGCTCAGCCGATCCCCGAGCGTTCAACAGCAGCATCCACTCTTCGGGTGGAGTTTTTCCTGGCAGTATTGCGTACAAGATTGGCGCTCTGACTGACGGCACCTCCAATACCATGATTATCAGCGAGCAATCCCAATTTGGCCGCGGTATCAACGCGGGCTCCTTTCCAAATTTGCGGACTTCGATTTCTCCAACCGGCTCGTGGGTAATGGGTTCCAAGAATCCGCGCATCCCAAACGGTACTGGGACATGGTCCTCGACCGGCGCCCATGGCGCTCCCGCTGACACCGACTTGCGCTGCTACAACATCACCACTGTTCGTCAACCGCCGAATACGGGTGGAACACCTTCTTGGAGCAACTTTCCCGCCTGCAACACCATCTTGGCGTCTGCTCACACTGGCGGAGTCAACATGTGTCTTGCCGATGGCTCGGTTCACTTCCTCTCTGAGAACGTCAACCTCGATACGCTTCGCAACTTGGCTGACAAAGACGACGGGCAGGTTCTGGGCAATATCGATTTGTAAAGAAATCGGTTGCATGACGATAATCACACAGACTACTCAACTCTCGTCTTTCCCTAGTCGAGAGTTCTGAGTCTCTAGACTGAGACTGCGTTTACCTCCTGGAGTGGCCATTTGAAAATCAAGAAAAAATCTATAGTTGCCCTGCCCTTATCTATTTGGTTGTCGGTATTGGGGTGCGGTCAACCGGCTCCGGAGACCTTTAGCGTGACCGGCACAGTCAGCTATGCAGACGCTCCAATCACGGAAGGCACGGTCACGTTCGAGAATAGTAGCACTGGATTCGCTGAGGCTTTTCACATCGAGACCAACGGCAGCTACTCGGCGAAACTGCCTGCGGGCGGATATGGGGTTAGCATTCAGCCACCAACAATCACGATTGCCGATTCCGCCCAATCGGAAGGTGGCGAAGAATTCAAGAAGGTCGACAACATTCCACCGCGTTACTGGTCCGCGTACGAGTCCAAACTGACGGTTGAGATTTCTGACGACAAAGTGTACGACATCGATATGGTAAAGGGCGGTCGACGCTAATAGTCTGCGTCGACTCAAGTGGCGCTATCGAGCGCCGCAGGCACAACCGGCACTAGCCTGGAACGCGAGTCGTTTTGCATCCCAGGCTACCCAGTCGGGGCCTGAGATCACCAGGGTTTGACCTTCCAGCCAACATAAAAGCCAGTGAAGAAAACAGCCACGGCGAAGGCTCCCGGATGCTTATTCGCGTAGGTCGTGACCGCCTTTCCCACCGTGTCCAGAACTTCCTGCAGGTCCTGGCGATTATCGCCATACGCCACTCTGCGCATTGTTTGCGGCTGGGCTGTCTGTGTTCTCGTATCAGTATTGGTTTTCATATACCTAACCTGTGTTTATGGATTACATGTCTAGGAACAAAGGAATGCTTTTCTGTTTGCAAGCTCTGCGCAGCGTGATCAGCGTTTACAAACGTCCGCGAAGTACATCTTTCAGCCAGCTGACATTGTTCTGCAATTGTTCATGACTCTGCCGGAAGGAACTCAGACCTTTCCTCAACCTTAGCCCGCAAACAATTAGGACAACCATGGCAAGCATCGCACCGGCAGTTCCGACTGCCAAGCGACTTAGGCCAACATCGAAACTGAAGTGTTTCGAAAGGGCATCTGCCAAACCGAACAACGCAACCGGCATGCAGGCTAGCAGTGTCACACTTGCCACCAACATAGCGACGACGGAAGCTATCGATTGCGCTGTGAATTGCTTGACATCGCTTCTTGCAAGTTCGATCTGTAGTTCGGCCAGTTCAATGAAATCACCTGCCACGTCGGTAGCAGAGGAAATGACGCCCGCAATGGGACTTCGTCGCTGTTGTGATGAGTTTGCGATCATGACTTTCTCTTCAACAACCAAGCTAGGGCTGCACCCAGAACAACGCCGAGCGCGATTGCCGTTGCTGGCTTCTTTGACACGAACTCTGCAATCGACGCCTTGGCACGATCGGTTAACGACGGTTCCCTTTCCTGCGTCAACTCGTCAGGCCATTGTTTGGACAAACGAGGCTGCGCTGTCAAACTGGCTTTTCCATTTCGGAAATTGTTATCCATGTGCATGCTCCCTTAGTTTGTTGGTTGACGCTGCTTCAAGCGAGTGCTTTAAGCCAGCAGTCATACGCTGTTTCAGGAAGCCAACGGCCATTGGCATGGCAAAAGACCATGCACTCGCCGCCAGCGACTTGGCTACAGTTCGTACCGGATGCTTGCCGCGCTCCTGTCGAAACGTGTCGGGCATCTCAGAAAATGCAGTCGGTTGCGAAGAAGCACGCCAAGCCGAGGCGACGACGAGTCCCGCTGCAACTGACGCACTAAAGGTTGCCAATGGCGCCGAGCGCACGTGCTCGCGCCAATCTGCTAGGCGACCCGACTCTACGCTGAACTCGGCCAATCGCTCAACTCGCTGTGAACGCACTGCGTTCATGCGTTCGATAATCTTTGCCGCTTCATGATCCATGGCTTACCTGCGATTACCCAGAGACAACCCCAGTAAAACTCCAGTCAAAAGCGAGACTCCCGCAACGATAGCCACCGATTCCAAGGGTCGACGCTCTACCGTATCCCGCGCATACTCGTAACTGCGGCCTGCGGACTCCGCTGCTCGCTCATAGCCATCAGTCACGTATTGCGATGCCTGAGAGGCCATGTTCGCTGCGGACTCAGCTGCTGCTGAGGCGTAGCCGCTAGCACTGCTACAACAGTCATCCAAAAACGCCTCGACCTGCTCGCGGGTCTGGCCAGTCTTACGCTGCAGCAAGCCCACCAGCTGATCGATGTTGCCCTGCACTTTGGCGAGGTCATCACCCGTGATTTGCCCAAATTTCTCCTTTACAACTCCCACGATTGAATTCCAATTCCCGCGGAGCATTTCTTGCGTAGCCATCATTCACTTCTCCATAATCCAACTGTCCCGAATTGCCAAACATGCTGAGCGGTAGTCGCTCTGAAAAGCATCTCGGCTGTCGTCGTCAGCCCATCAATTGCATCCTTCGTGCCAAAGCGACGACGCGAGTGGTTGCTGAGACC
>JBGSTP010000065.1:0-2386 GCA_041736515.1 Pirellulaceae bacterium | reverse complement strand
CGGCAGTGGGTGAAGCTAACGTGGCTGATTTGATGATTGCGGAGAAGGCCGTATTTGGGGGCGAAGGTAGCGGTGGCCCGATTGATCCGCAGGTTGGTTATGTTCGCGATAGCTTTGTTGGGATGGCTCGCATTCTGCAACTACTGACGACTAGTGGCAAGTCGGTTAGTGACATCGTATCGTCGCTGCCGCCACTGGCGATGGTCAAGGATAAGATCACTTTGGATGCGAGTCGTTTAGCAAAGCTATTCGATGCTTTGACTGATCAGATCAGCGATGCGGGCTCAAGTCGACTGGACGGGCTGCGCCTGGATTGGGCAGATCGTTGGTTGTTGGTACGCGGTAGCAACACGGAACCCATTGTGCGGTTCATTGCTGAAGCACCGACAGTTGCCGAAGCCCAGAGCTTATGCGATCGAGCTCGACGTATCGCTGATTCGCTTTAGGGCGAAGTGAGTTGGCGGGTCACTTCGTCGAGAATTAGCTGCTCAATTTCAGGTGCCCAAACGGTTGGGCGTCCGTAGTAAACCATGGCGCCGCCACCTTCATAACCGCCTTCATTGAGCACTCGGCGGGAAGGGATGTAGGCCATCACATCGTTGGCGTAGGCGGTGACCCAAGTGGTGCGTGTTGCAGCTGGCAAAGCTTTGATGCTGAGCGCGTAATCGACTACGACTTCGCCACCGAGGGCAACCCAGTCAACAGTGTCGCCCAGGCGCCAAGTTGCAATTGGATAATCGTATTCAGTGGGGAGTTGTTTGCCAGCGTCGAGTATTCGCAAGAGTGATTGAGCGCGTGCCGCTTCGTATCGATTATCGGATTGGCAATTCTGTTCTATTTGGGCACGAGTTGGGAGTTCCGCGTAGGGAACTGGAATCAGTTGAAAACGGGTCGTTAACGCTGGTTCAATCGCAGTGAGTTCGTGGTCCATAGCGGTTCGAACGGCGGAAGCGAGTCGGCGTCCGTATTCGCTGGCGAGTTCCACTGTTCGTCGCGGCAGCGGATTTTGATCGCCACCGCACCCTGCCCAGAACATGGCGTTGCACTCGGGAAAGACCTGCTCCAATTCTGTTTGAGCGAATCCAGCGTAATCGCCGCTCCATTGCATGCCGCTGAGCGTTGTGCAGTGACAGGCATACCCGAACACGACCGCCAGTGGTGTGCCTGCGCGTGAGGCAACCAACACCGGCACGCTATGGTCGAATGGGCCTGCCAGTTTGTTAGCTGCGCGCAGACTTGGTACATCTTTCTCGACATTCGTGCGGCGATTGACTGCGAAGTTTTCTGTACCCATTCCAAACTGTAGATCGCTTGGTGCCAGCGATTGAACAGCTTGTTCGACGCAGGAGTGGACTTGCGAAACCAGGAACGTTGCGTATTGATCGACTAAACTGCGATTCTCTTTGTCGAGCAGCATGTAGTGCAGGGGGCGGAGATTACCAGCCACAACGGGACCGCTGTGCGTGTGCGAGGTGGCGAGCATAATCTGATGGCGTTCCAGATTGCAGGATTCGTGCAGTTTGTCGCAAATACGTTTCGCGAGAACGTCATCGATACCGCATAGATCCATTGTCACCAGGACGCAGCGGTGGCCGGCAGCATCCTCGAGTACAAGCGATTTGGCCCACAGATCATTGATCAATCCAGTTGGGTGTGCAGCTCCGCGAGACGCGTAGCCGGCCATTGGCATCGGATGTTCAGGTGTAATGCACGCGCGTCCAACTCCGACTTTCCACTGGCCGCCAGTTAAGTTCTGCGCGACAGTAGAATCTGAGACAACCCCAAGTAGACAAAAGGTAGCGATCGGACGCATCAGTGAACGGCAAAGAGGTGCCACAGTATTTCTCCGAGGGGGATTGTTCATCTTGGGGCGAGGTTCCGATGCAGAACTCGGATGGAACGTTGTAGGTTGGGAGCGGAGTTAGTTCCTAGCTTGCATACCACGACTGCGTGTATGCGGTGGGCAGAAACTGAATCCGCCGGAAAAAAACAGTAAAAAAAGAAAGTTCTCCGATTCACCTGGTTTCCGCATAATTCAATTTGACCCGCGGTCTAACGAGTGTTATAGTTCGAACCTAAGTAGCCATTGCTGGGCCGATTGGCTTGGAGACACAGAGAACCAAGTTTTATCGGATCATTCGAAATCGACTTTAGCGACTCGGACATGTTGATGAATCAGGACGGTTCACTCTGCCGGGCCTCTTGCCTGCGACCGCGATTGATGCACTTGCTCTGCGGGCCACAGTTAACTGATCAGCCGATCGATTGACCGCGTGTGCTAAGAAACGAGCCTGACCACGAGCATCGATGCGACGGCCACTCAAACCTACCAATAGAAATTTGTGTATCTGGTTCTTCCAAATCAGATATTCGAGAGTATCAACGT
>JBGSTP010000063.1:0-12443 GCA_041736515.1 Pirellulaceae bacterium | reverse complement strand
GCTTCCTCGCCATCGCCATCAATATTTGGCATGAATCCGCGCATTTCACACACCCACAGACGGCCGTCGGGATCAAAGGCAATCGCGATCGGATCCTTTATCAGTGGATCGGCAGCAATCAGCTGCAGACGATAGCCGTCGACCAACTGAATCGTTGCCAGCTCTTCCGCAGGGCTCAGGACCGGCGCAGATGCGACGGCAAAACTGAACTGCGTGCTCTGATCCTGCGGTATTTCGGCTGGGCTCTGGCCAGCCGACTGAGCCCACAGTTTGTCTGTCCCCGACCCTACCAGAGTTATCAAGGCAATACTGATCGCGACTTTCATGACATCGCTCTGCAACTGCTTCAATTGAAACCTAACTACGGCAAACACCAGCACGGTATACTCAGTCTCTGTTCCGGAACACACGCGTCGCGTGCCGCCCCCTAATGGTGTCGCTGACTTAAATTCGAATCAGCGTATTGCTACGAGAAAATAACCATGAATTATGTTAACACACATTTGAGCGTTTCTGTGAAATTCATTGCGTTGCCGTGTTTGCTTTGGAGTACGCTGACTTGCCATGGTGGAGACCTGTTATTCAAGAGGCATGTCATCAACGATCAAACCGACTACAGTGCCGCTGCATTGATCGATGTCAATCATGATGGAAAACTCGATATCGTTTGTGGTGGCGATTGGTATGAAGCACCGAATTGGGACAAACATTTCGTTGCTGAAATACCGCGCATCGGTGGCAGGCCTGATGGTTTCTCGCACTTGGAGTTTGATGTTAATCGCGACGGATGGCTAGATATTATCACGGTGAACTATCGCAGCCGAAGCATCAAATGGCTCGAGCATCCAGGAAAAGGATTAGGTCCTTGGACCGTGCATCTGGCCGCAGAACCCGGTCCGATGGAGACGGGGCGGTTGGTGGATATCGATGGTGATGGGCAACTCGATTTGCTACCCAATGGCGCCAACTTTGCAGCATGGTGGGAACTGCGCTGGAACTCGGGAATCACTGCTGGCGCTCCCGCTTGGATTCGACATGAACTGCCTACAGAGGCAGGCGGGCATGGTTTGGGTTTTGGTGATATCGACGGTGATGGAAGGGGCGACATTGTTGGTCAAAACGGATGGCTGCAGGCGCCTGAGGATGCTAGAAATGGACAGTGGATTTGGCATGCTGATTTTAAAATCGAGCGTGGGAGTATTCCCATGTTGGTTGTTGATCCTGATGTGGATGGTGATAACGACATCGTTTGGTGCAGTGCGCATGGCTTTGGCGTGTACTGGCATGAGCAATCGCGGGATGCTGACGGTAATCGAAAGTGGACGCGACATGCTATCGACACGAGCTGGTCGCAGGGACACTCACCACTGTGGGTTGATATGGACAGCGATGGTCGCCCTGAACTGGTGACTGGCAAACGCTACATGGCGCATGGAGGTGCGGATCCTGGTGAATACGATCCCATCGCCGCGTACCGATACCAGTTCGAGCCAGCGACAAGAACTTGGACTCGCTGGCTACTGTCGCCGGTCGGAGACCGCGTCGGTCTAGGGCTCGACCCAAAAGTCGCCGATGTGGATGGTGACGGAGACCTCGATTTAGTGGCCTCCGGACGCAGCGGTTTGTACTGGTTAGAAAACCTCGGGCCTGGCGAATCGCAGGCCTTGAGCCCTTCCATTCCGGCTTACGACAACCACGATGAACTTCTTAAGGTTGTGTATCACTCTGGGCAATCGCACGCAATCGTGGAACCCGAAGCTTGGGGTTTAAGAAGATACCACATTGTCTCTGCAGTTGAGCGTTCTCTCGGTAGTGGGCGCGAGCGAGCTCCATTAAACATGGCTCAGGTAATTGCTCCCCAGAAGAACCCTAACGACCGCATCTCGGGCGCACGACTCGCTACCAACAGTGTCGCTGCCAACGGTAACGCACCGAGCAGCGACACTACGAACCTGCAAAGGGACTTTCGCACAGAGCGGATACAATATGATATCGACCGCACACGCCGAGTATCCGCGACGTTGTTGACTCCTATGGCAGTTTCGCCAGGGACCTGCCACGCAATTGTTTGCATGTTCGATTCCAAGGGTGAACTCGACTCTAAACACACGGTTTCTTCTGAATTCGGTTGGGGACAACCGAGCCACACTGGGCTGCGCGTGGCTGAACGCCTGGTACGGAGCGGCATGGTGTGCATTGTGCCCCATTTAGGCAACGACACCGCAAAAGGTCCGCTGGGAGATTTAATTTGGCAAGCCATGCGCGCTGCAGATGCCTTACAAGCCACCGAAGCGGTCAATCCTGAGCGTTTAGGTTTTTGCGGCAACGCGAGCCAGGGGCAATTGGGGCTCTATCTAGCAGCGCTCGATCAGCGGTTCGTCGCAACATATTGCGACACAAGCCAAGCACAACAGACAATGATTCCCTCAAAAAACGCCACCTACAGTCTCGCAGAACTTTTGGCGTGTGCTGCACCGCGCGCCTTGCACGTCCATTTGCCTTCGTTGTCTTCCAGTGGAGCCGAAACAGCTTTGGAAATCCAGCTTCGCCAGGGGAGCAAGCTAGCTCAGGCTGTGTTCCAACTGCGCAATGTAGCGCGAAACCTGTCTTTATCGTCTCAAGGTTCCACAAGCAATCTGCTGGACGACTGCGACCAGTGGTTTATCGAGCACTTTGGGAACGCGCGCACGCAAACCGCACCGCGTCTTTGAAAGAATAACTCTTTGCAGTGTACCTGTAGGCCGCAACAAGCGCAGCGCAGTTGAGGCAGTATCTCAGAACCGCCCAGGACCAAGTTCGAGGTCGGTTGAGTCCCTGTCGCTTTCCGACACACGATTGTCTCGACCACGGAGTGTCGGGTCACTAGGTCCAGCTGCGCTGAGCTCGGCTACAAAGATGATTCGCTTCATCATCGTTGACGAAGGATTCAGTTAGAGGGTCGATCGTCAGCTTGCGCTTTAGAATCCAGGACAGCGCGGCCGCATGGCAGGCAATATGCGAGCGACGCATCACCGTTGGATTGCAAACGGTGGGCTTTCGGTCCTTGATGCGGTCGAAAAAGTCGCGGGCGTGAGCCGAGACATCTAGGCCGCGAACTCGGGTTGCCTGCGAAATCTCCTTTTGCAAGGCAGCGTTGGACACAACAATTTCTCCCTCGTCTCCCGTCTCTACCGATCCTTCGTCACCTAGGAATCGAACTGGGCAGGTTCCAAGCCGCGTTAACCAGCGCGGGCCACGATCGCCAAAGGGATCTTTCAAGAAATCAATTTTAAGCTTGACTCCATTGGCATATTGGCACAGGATGCTGTCTTCGTTCGGAATGTACTCAGTTGGCATGGTATCATCGGAGTTGTTGGCCCACTGACAAAGATCCAGCGTGTGAGCACCCCAGTCGAGCAGTCTGGCGCCGCTATCAAAATCGTACTGCCCTCTCCACCTGCCCTGGACATACTTCTCATTGTATGGTCGCCAGGGGGCTGGCCCCAACCACATATTCCAGTCGCACACATCGCGCGGTGGAGTCGGCTCGCCCGGTAGCCATGTGTTGTCCAGCGTAGGAACGTAAACGGTCGCTTGAAGTTCCTGCAACCTTCCAAGCTTGCCCTCGTGTGCCAGTTGCACAGACCGCTTGAAGTTCGGTACACTTCGTCGCTGCGTTCCAGCTTGAAAAACGCGTTCTGTGCGACGGAACGTTTCGGAAATGTTCTGACAGTCCTTAATGGTTATACCACACGGCTTCTCGCTATAAACATCCTTACCAGCCTCCGCTGCCATGATCGAGGCAGCAGCGTGCCAGCGATCACCCGTCGCAATAATCACAGCGTCAATATCTGCTCGGGCCAGCATGACGCGAAAATCTTGATAGAGCTGACAATCCCGCGTGCCGTAATGATTATCTACAAGCTGCTTTCCAGCTTCGCGTCTAGACTTCTGGACGTCCGCGATGGCAACGCACTGCACATCGGGTAGCTGCAGAATGGACTTCATGTCGTAAGTGCATCGTGGTCCGATGCCAATCACCCCAAGCGTGATCCGCTCCGAAGCGGCTACAGCATTGCCAAACCCAAGTGCAGCTGGAGAAACAATACTAGGCAAGGCTATCGTCGACGAAGCAATCGCTATGGACTGGCGAAGAAACTTGCGACGATGCGTAGTGTAATTGAGCATAACAGTTAACTCCTCAGCGCTGTGGTAATGCTTCCGGATGTTGAGCCAGCATCGCTTGGAACAACCTAACCAGGTCTGGTTGTTTTGCAGCTAAATTCACTGATTCTTGCGGATCGGCATCGTAGTCGTAAAGTTCATACTCTGCTGTATCGGGTGCAGCTCCTGGCTCTTTCCATTCTACAAAACGATAGCGGTTATCGCGTATGGCTCGTCCCAGTACGTTTCCTTTTCCAGCAACTTTTCGCGGATAGACATGAATCACGTGCTCGCGGGCTGGCAATGTTTCGTCGCGCAATGTGCTGACAAAACTCTTGCCATCCAAATTTGCAGGAGCAGGAAGACCTGCCAGTTCTGCGATTGTCGGATAGAGATCGACAGTCTCAATCAACGACTTTGATTTGACTCCCGTTTTCATGCCCGGCGCGCAGACGATGACTGGTATGCGAGCGGCTTGCTCGTAGTTCGTGTGCTTGCACCAAATTCCGTGGTCACCTAGGTGCCAGCCGTGGTCACCCCACAAGACAACAATCGTATGGGAGGTCAGTTGCAATCGATCCAATTCATCCAATACCCGTCCAGCCTGAGCATCCATGTAGCTGGTTGCCGCATAATAGCCGTGAACTAATGTGCGTTGAAGTTCTGGCGGCAATGTTCCACTGGCGGGAATATCTTTGTAATTGCGTAGCTCACCTCCCTGTTGCGGTGCATAGTCTGGCGCATCGACGGGCGGAGTCTGGATGGTCGCTAGCTGGAACGCTTGGCGATCGTGCATGTCCCAGTACTTCTTGGGAGCGACAAACGGCAGGTGTGGCTTGATAAAGCCAACTGCCAGGAAGAACGGTTGATCTAAGCGTTCCTTGGCCGCACGTAGTCGTTGGATCGCTTCATCAGCCACCATGCCATCTGTGTATTGGTTATCGGCGACATCGGCCGATTCGTATGCAGCTCCCTTCGGCCCGCTTTTACTGGCTACTGAGCCTTCGGTACTTGCTTTCAATGCATAGCTGCCACCCTTAGGCCGCCAGGATGGTATTGACCAAGAATCTGCATCATCGATATTCCCATGACCGGTATGAAATATCTTGCCAAGTCCCTCGCTGCGATAACCGTGCGCTTTCAGGTATTGCCCCAAAGTCACCGCTGCCGGGGCGGCTTTGCGAAAGTGCGTCGGCAGGTCGTAGATTCCGAGCGTCTGGGGACGCAGACTAGTCATCAATGAGTTGCGTGAAGGCGAACAAACAGCTTGATTGCAAAACGCGCGTTCGAATAGCACGCCGCGCGCCGCAAGTTTGTCTATGTTTGGTGTCTTTGCCAACTCGTCACCGAAGCAGCCGATGGCAGGCTTCAAGTCGTCCACGCAAATAAGCAGTATGTTCGGCGAGCTGGCCAAGCATATCTGCATGGTTTGCACGGCGAAAAGGCATGCAAGGGAAAATAAGGTCTTCACGATGGATCCCAACCTGGAGAAATGAAAGGGTCAGCTCACCATTCTACAATTCGTCCAACAGCGCCGCGAGCTTAGTCACTGTATTCCAGTTGCGGATTGTCATTTGATGATAGATGGGAAGCGAAGCAAGCCGATTCAACCGACTTTGCGCTGCGCGGCTCGTAAATCTAGAGAAGTAGACGACAGTCTTGCCTGCATAGGCCCGATCGACTTCCTCCCGCAAGCTCACCCGCTCGAGAACCTTCTGAGCCGTCAACGGAGATTTCAAAAAGGCAACGTCGTATTTGAATTCTTCGGGGCGATGGCCGAATCCCGGTGGAGCAGTTTCGATGATGCGTTTTAGTTGACTATGGGAAATGACCACGACCGTGGAGGCGTAGTCGAATGCGACTGACAGCTTATTTTCGATTTGCGGTTCCAGAGTTTGCTTTTTTGCAGGCGACCGAAAGACAACATTGCCGCTTTGGATGTAGGTTGTCACATCGGAGAACTGCAATTCCTGCAGGCACGCCCTTAGGTCCGACATCTTTATGATGTTCTTGCCACCGACGTTAATTCCTCGTAACAACGCCAGATAATTTGTAGTTGCCACGGCTATTTCCGGCTGCCAAAATGCTCGAATGGTTCAACCAACTGCGCAGCATATAGCTCATTCGCAGGTAATTGTGCACCGATGAACCTGACTTCAGACAGCTGCCGACTCTACTGAGTATTCTACTCATTACTGAGGATTACTGAGGAAGCGAATTTCGCTTGACAAAAAGTGAGCGAATCAACTTCCAACCATGCACCGACACCAAGTAAACTCCCCAGCCAATGCTTAGGCCGATGCCTGCCAATCCACTGGTTCGAACTCTCCCACCCCAAAAAAACAACGCGACAAACGCACTCACACCGATGCCAGTAAGCAGAACACCTAACCATAACTTGTTCCAGTCCTGCCGAATTTCGGCGGGCGCAGGTGCCACCCACCAACGATAGACGGCTAAACCAAAAAGCAAACAGGCTGCGCCGAAAATCGGAAGATGCCATAGCAAAGAAGGTTCTTGATCAACCCATCTCACCGCATCAAGTTGAGCCAAACCAGCTAGGACAAGTAAAATGCAACTGGGTAGTATCCTAGGAAACGACATACACAGCAGGCTGGTTATGGCACTCGCGACCAAGAACTCCAAAATCACCCACACGCGAAACCAATAATCTCGTTGAAACTTCTCGACCCCCACATTCAGCTCGTAGAGTCGCTTGGGGAATGAGGCCGGCAATTCTCTAGGATCGACCGCATGCATCCAGTGTTCCGCTGGTGGAAGCTCGGTCAATTGCGGATCCAGACTATATCGTACCAGGGGAGATCGATGTCGCATTAGGGAGCTCGTATTTGTGGCAATGTTTTGCGTTCGCCAGGCTTCGATAGCGGCCGTGCGAGACTCAACCGAATCGGACTCACGCATAATTAGCGGCATGAACTTCCTCGGCTGAGAGTGGGTCAGCCCAAAAAGAACTCCCAGGCTCGCTAGCGACCAAATTAAGACAGAGAAAGCGATGAACCGCATCGATCTTTCGACGCGTGCACCGCAGGTGGGTGTAGGACCACTCAGGGAATTTTCAGCGGTTTCCGAAAATCTGTTGATCACTGTAAGGCTCGGTGGACTTTACGAAGAGTGTCGTCTAGCTCACGTGAGCTGATAGGAGCTGATTGACTTTAGAAAGGCAGTCTGCGAGTGCCATCGCGTCGGTATGCGTCATGATCGAATTCGATTGTGCCGCCGAAGTGACCTTCGATATACTGCTTGATCTGAGGCTTGACGGTTTCAATGAAGAAATCTCGGACTTCAAACTCCGCATTGGATTCGCGTTGCCCTTCGCGGTAATTCACTTGGATTTCTGCGGGAGGATCAAGGAGGAAAGTCTTCGCAAACAGCCACTTCTTAGCGTTTCGGTCGTACATGGCGACAGCCAGCCTTAATGGATCGATTCGAAACTCATTCTCAGTGATGATTGCATCGTGATAGTCAACGGGATGGTAAATAATCACATAGCGAATATCGACAAAAGCTTTTAGCTCCGCTTCAAAAGTCGGCTCGCCTGCTTCAGCTAGAAATCGATCCTCCAACAACCCCGCAAAATAAGAGAATGTGTACATGTCGAAGTAGGTTGGATCCTCCATTTGCTTGGTAACTCCCAAGAACTGATCCTTGGAGCCCATGGCGGTATTCGACATGCAATCTGCCACATGCATGTAGATTTCAAGATCAAGCTGTTTATTTTCCGGCTCAAAGTCCTCCTGAGGAAGCGATTCAGCCAAAGCATGCAATTCTGTGAGCACTGCTTCCACTGCAGCTTTGTGTTTGTCTCCGATTTCCCGCATCGTCGTGCGTGAACAGCCAGTAAGCAGCAGTAGAATTAATCCAATCGCGACCTTAAGTGATTTCATAGCGTTAACCTTTTTGACTCGACCCTGGGGGCGTAACCTAATTCCAACTGGGCGGCTCACCTGGGGCGCCCGGGAAATTTGTGATTCGTGCAACTTGTACCTACATTTCCTGAATTCGTAATTGTCCAACTCTCACGATCCGATTGTCGCGTTTTCTATTGTGTTTGCTTCGTCGGCTGCCAATGCTTTTGTCTAATTTCAATGACAGGTAGTCGGCCCAGTTAGAAGTCTTTCAGAAAAAACAGGGAAATTATTCTATCTGCTGTTGGTTGCCCCACACTCTATGAACGACCCCGGAAGGTTCGAGCGGTCTACACACATGCTGAATTCATTGCGTTGCACCTGCAAGAGAGTCAACAGCGACTTCTCCGTTCGAATACCCCAGAAATTCGCCCACGCATTCCAGTCGCTCAAATACGAATTTGGGACAGCCGAACTGGGCAGAACTGCAACGGACCCCAGCGAACGAACCCTGTCTTGGTGGACGCAGTGGGATTCTTCCCAATGCAGCGTCTCTTTCATGATGCCGACCATCTCGCTGGCGTTCTTTAGATTATCGCGACGAGGAAAAAAAGTCGTGAACAAGGCTTGATACTCACAAGTATCGATCGAGTCGACCAACTGAAATCTGATTGGGATAAAGGGCTGACGCCCCAGGTACACCCTCAGAACGCTTTTTCCGAACAAACTGCATTTGGTAAGAGCGTAACTAGCCGAAGGCTCAAGCGGCTCGGAAGTATGGGATGAGATAGAAAGACACGCGACCCCTTCGAGAGTACAGTTGCGGATTGCGACGTTTGCTGACGATTGCGGACCGACCAAAACTGGGCCCTCAGGTGATGCAAGCTGTGAATCGATAATCTTCACATCTCCAGATGAAACAACCACACAAGCAGCAAAACTTCGCCCAGAGATTTTGCATTGTTGGATGTGCAACGGTCCGTTCGTCGATTCGATAATCGATTGAATTGGCAGTTCAAAGTCTCCCCTTCGATCGGATTCAATTCTCAGATTAATCATGCTTAGAGCGGAGTCAGTGCGAATGAAGGGTTCTTTCACACCAGCAGGCAACGCCCGCGGACACAGAATTACATTCGCATCAGCTGCCATTTTTAACGTTATCGATTTACCCTTCAATCTGATCGAACCGCAATTGACCACTCCAATCCCGTGCACTTGAATCGTTCCAGCCGATGACGCAGCGGAAATAGCCGCTTCTAGAGTTTTATGCTGCATCGAGTCCCCAAGCACCTCAAACCAAATCCTGGAATCGACTATGGGCTGGGACTGTTCCGCGCGCCTGGCGCTATTGTCCAGCCGTTCTTTATTACTGGAAGCAGCATTAAGGATCATTAGGCTCAGCGTCATCAGTATTCCGATGACAAACATAGCAATCGGAATTGCGATCGCCGTTGGGTGACGCCTTTTGGCGATTCCGAGCGGTGTAAGTAACCGGATTAGAGCAGTGGCTGTTTGGAGCCGGTCACCTGGTTCCTTTTCCAGTAGTCGATGCACGCTCTGTAACCATATGGGCGGAAGATCGCTTCGTATCGAATCCAGTGGCGCATGGCTCGTGTTCCGGATCAACTCCATCACCGTGGCTGCATCGCTTGCTTCGAAGGGGTTCTTACCAGCCGCTGCGCGATAAAGCAAGCAGCCGAGGCTGAACAGGTCACTCCTCACATCCAAAGGCGCGCCGCGTGTTTGTTCAGGCGACATATAGGCAGGAGTTCCTGCGATGAACTCATCTCCCGCCGTAATCTGCGGACCCTGTCGCATCGCCAATCCAAAATCTGCAATGCGGGCTATATTCGATTCATCATCGATCAGTACATTGTCGGGTTTCAAATCGCGATGCACTAATCCTATGCGGTGGGCAGCGGCAAGTCCGCGAGCCATTTGCATCGTCAATTCGATCAATTCATCAGCGTCCAACCTCCCAAGTCGATCTAACCGCTGACCTAGCGATTCCCCTCTCACGTACTGCTGAACAATATAGGGCAACTCTCCAGCTAGCTGTATCGAGTGGATGGCTACGACGTTTTCATGCTGAATTTGAGCAGCGGCTTGCGCTTCGCCGAGCAGCCGCTTTTGAGCATTCGCATCGTTCCTCAACTCGCTGGCCATAAACTTGATTGCCACCGCGCGCCCCAGGTGTCGATCAAACCCCTCGTAGACTACTCCCATTCCTCCTTGGCCGAGTTTTCGAACGAGCGCGATGTTTTCCAAAGCGACGATTGGGGCGAGTGCGTCCATCTGGCACGTAGCAGGTTGGACTCGGTCTCGACAACCGTTGTCGATCAAGCTGGCCATAGCATGCTCTAACGCAGGCGACTTGCTGAGCGAAGGATTTGACAAATTCCCAATCGCCTTCAGTTCATCGTAATGTCCTATAAGCTCATCGAGCAGATGTTGGAGCTCGATTTTCTCCGCCAAAAGTACCTCTAATGCTCTCTCGTCCTCCAACGATAAGTCGCCGCTTACAACACGCTTAAGCAGTTCGTGTATGTCTGGTTCGATACTCACGTTATTTGAAAAATCCATAACAACCGCATCGACTCAAAAAGACCGCGAAGGTAAATGTCGTTCGCTGAATGAAATGCTAGTCGTCCAATCGAGCGACTTCCTCGCGTAGCCGCGCCAATACACGGGAACGTGCGATATACACGGCAGCTAGCGAGATATTCAACTGTTCCGACACGCGAACCGCAACATTTCCTTCTACCGCAGTATGCCAAAATGCAAGCCAAGTCGTCGACCGAAACTCGCATTTAATTTTCTCCGCAGCGACAGAAAATAGCACGCGCTGATATTCGGCTTCCCACTGGTCGGATTCCTCACGCGACGGCTGCGCATTGACCATTCGAATATGATCCGTGTCCCCTGTACCGCGCTCTCGATTGGTAAACTTCTGCGAGTTCCTGCGAATCTGATTTCTGGCAATTGTCAGCAACCAACCCCGAAAAGACCCTCGCTCTCGTGTATAGTCGAAGCGGTCGATGTTGCGAATGACCTGGCGGATAGTGTCCTGAGCCAAGTCCGCTGCATCCGAATCCTGAAGGCCAAATTTCATGGCATATCCATGCAACAAGGGCATGTACAGCGATACGAACTCCGACCACGCTTCCGCATTTGATGGGTCGCGAAGCTGGATTAGCAAGCTCGCGCGCGTGAGATCATCGCCCATTGAAATTCTCCACAATTCTCCTGGCCGAGTTACCTAGAGCACTTCGGATCCGAGTGTTCGATTTTATCTCAAGATCTTCACTGGCTCTATAGACTGCCGGTCGTGCACTGCCAGGTCCATTTGATACGTTCGGGTATCCGCGTCGCGATTGAAAGGGCGTCAACTTTCTACAGTGCGAAAGGGCTACCGATAGGTTCGGGGCAAATCTGGGAACTTTCCCGGAAAGAGAAACTCGTTCCCCCTCCTGCCGCGAAACGGTGCTTGCTGTAAGCGGCGAGTTCCGCCTAGGAGCTGATGGCGAAAAGAGTCGCAATTGCCCCCAAATGGCTGCTGATTTCTTCGGATATTGTGGTAGGCTTGAGAAGCAGATTGCGCGAGCAGCGAGCGCAGAGAGTATTGTTACGAAAGGGTTGCGCCAGGCAGGTTTTTGGCAAATCTCAATAGAGAGCTTTACTACGAAGCGAGATGTACACGGGAAATATAAGCTTAGAAGTCTGGTAAGCTGCTTTGTCTCGGCAAATCTTGCGCGGTCTTTGCAAAAATTGGCTCCGAAGCTGACTTTTTGACCTATGGTTACATTGCAACTTTCCATGGCTCATAAATCGATCGGTAGACCAACTCTATGCGTAATTCACGTACCTGTGCGATCATCCTATCGCTATTGTTGTTCGTTTCGTTACAAGTCGGAATCCACGCCGACGATCTGTGGCTGGCTGATGCAAGCGAAAAACCTGGTGTTCTGCGTTTGAGTGAGGGAGGAACGAGTCCGCAGGTGGCCTTTGCTCGGCAGCCGATTCCCGATCGCGCTTACCCAGAAGCAATCATGAAGGTTTCTCAGATCGCTGTGGGCGCGGATGGAAGTGTCTATTACTGCAGCGGACTTGACGGTTCGCTGATGCACTTGCTCGACGGCAGACATGAGATCCAATCGCTCCAGATCGACGGGCAGATTCGAGATCTAACTTGTACTGGTGAAGAACATACCGTTTACTATTCGGTGGTGGCTACTCCGCAAGACGGTCAGACTCTCGGGGATGGATTTATCTATCGACGAGATTTTTGGTCCGGCAACCCTGAACTAGTGGCGACCGTTCGGCAGGCAGAGGTTGGACATGACTGGTGGGGATGTTTTACGATCCGCGACGGTACAATCTATCTTGTAACACTGGGAAGCCCCAGCCGAATCTTCGCATGGGATCATGGTCAAA
>JBGSTP010000026.1:0-4768 GCA_041736515.1 Pirellulaceae bacterium | reverse complement strand
CTGGGCTAGTCCGGTTCTGAGAGGGGTTGTTAGTACAATTGAGTATGGTAGTAATATTGAGACACCACAAAGAGGAAACTCGTGGCAACAGCTAAACACAAACCACCACCTAAACTCAAAAGGCTACTTCCTACTCGCCCGTAGCCACCCGCTGCCAAGCGGTGGATTCTAGCCACCGGCGGCCATGGGAACGTTTGGTTTCGCGGGTTCGATCGACTGTTGAGAGAATCAGAGTTCTCCCTAAAAAGGGGGCCGGCCAGCCATTGGCTTCCGTCGTCGAAGCGATATGGCAAGCAATTTGGTTAAATCCGCGTTTTGGCTTAGAATTGAAGCGTACGCTACCAAGACTTGTTCGCTACACATGATGTTCGATTTCATTGCTGGCAAAATTATGCGGTTGGCAGATGTCGTGAGCCTTGCCGCCCTCCTCGCCTTTCTTGTCGACACTTAATAGTAATCGGATGTTTCGAGTATGGATCATCGCAACCCGAGTTCAAAGCCAACTCCTGCTCAGGGCCAGCGCGCAATCAAGACGAATCAAAACCCGACTGCGCCTGTTTCGACTGAATTTGATTCGGCTGAAATTGTTTTAGTTGGATTAGACGATGAATTGCAGCTTCAGCCACTCGAGGATTTGAACGGAATTAACCAAGACAATTCCAGCACCCCAGATTTGCTGGCGTCAGCCGCACTCTCGGGCAGTTTGGTCACCGCTCGGCCAATCAAGATGTCGGCAATCAAGATGTCGGCAATCAAGATGCCGACAATCGCAATGCCGGTCGAGGACAGCGAGGCCCTGAGCGGACACGCCGCCGTGCCGGGCGAACAGGATGCTGGGGACGAAGGCCAGTTCAAGTACACGGCTGGACATCG
Organism: Pirellulaceae bacterium; assembly: GCA_041736515.1. GTDB lineage: Bacteria > Planctomycetota > Planctomycetia > Pirellulales > Pirellulaceae > Aureliella. The sequence goes on along the minus strand of JBGSTP010000026.1, from coordinate 3,895 downwards.
CAGTTATCTGGGGGGGGCCGCTCCCAGTTGGCTAGTTAGCCTACTAGTCCATGTCGGCATCATCGTCATCCTGGCAGCCATCACGCTCGACCCCATCGAAAAAGTGCTGAGCATTCTGCAGGCTGGAGCCGCCAAGGAGGCCGAGGCTATCGAGCAATTTGACATACAAAGTCCGGAACTCGACGCTACAGAAACTCAGGACGAACCGTTGTCGCCGACGACGGAGATAAGCGAAGTTGTGGAAATGCCCGAGTTGGCAACTGCCATGCTGCCCGTGCTGGAAACCTCCGTCGATGCGCTCGACACAAACCGACTCACTGAGAGTATCATTCCCTCGTCGATGCTGAGTAGCGCTGCCATGAGTCAAATGGCAGCGTCGCTTAATAGTCGCTCATCCGCATCAAAAAGCGAAATGCTCGAGCGTTACGGCGGGAATGCAGCCAGCGAAAAAGCAGTCGCGATGGCGCTCAAGTGGATTGCCGACCACCAAGCCTCCAACGGCGGCTGGACGTTTGCCCACTCGGCCATTTGCCGAAACAAATGCGATGGCCAAGGTGATTTGGCGACGGCTACCAACGCTGCTACGGCAATGGCCCTCCTTCCATTCCTGGGCGCCGGTCAAACTCACATGGAAGGCCAGTACAAGGAGACCGTCCACAGAGGGTTAGCGTTCCTAATTAACCGCATGAAAGTTACCAGCGGCGGGCTACCCCAGGGGTCTTGGCACGAACCTGGTGGTCGTATGTATTCGCATGGGCTGGCAGCCATTACGATGTGCGAGGCCTACGCCATGACTCGCGATCCCGATTTACTTCAGCCCGCCCAACTATCGCTCAACTATCTAATTTCAGCTCAAGACCCTCGCGGTGGCGGTTGGCGCTACGAGCCAGGGCAGGCCGGAGATACCTCGGTAGTGGGTTGGTGCGTTATGGCTTTGAAGAGCGGAAAAATGGGAAATCTAGTTGTACCTGAAAGGACTTTCCGCGGCATCGAAAGTTTTCTGGATATGGTTAGCACGAATAACGGCGCTTACTACGGCTACAATCAACCCACATCAAAACTAGACGGGCGGAACGCGACGATCGCTGTCGGATTGCTCTGCCGCATGTATATGGGCTGGCCCCAAGAACATCCGGGCTTGCAGGAAGGAATTGCCCACTTGAGCAAAGCTGGCCCGCGAAAGGACGACTTATATTACAGTTATTACGGTACTCAAGTGCTGCGACATCAAGGTGGACCAGCTTGGGAGAAATGGAATAAGAAGATGAGGGATGATCTCGTTGGCTCGCAAGAGAGCAAAGGTCACGCTGCTGGAAGTTGGCTGTCCTCCGGACGCCACGCGGATAAAGGCGGACGACTCTACGCTACCTCGCTAGCCACAATGATTCTCGAAGTTTATTATCGTCACATGCCGCTTTACAGCGAAAAATCCTCCGCCGATGATTTCGAAATTTAGCCCGCAAGCAGCCGAAGTCTAATCCGCAATTCACAGTGTAACTCGCAACGGTTCACGACCGTTGCATACAGCCAAGTGAATGCCATGAATGCATACAGCCAAGCGAATGCCATGAATGCATACAGCCAAGTGAATGCCATGAAGCTGTAGTTCACCAGGCGGTCAATGCTTCGAATGATTCGTGCATTCGCGGTGTGGACGGTGGCTATTGGCAGAATATTTCGATGCACCTGATAGAAGGGGCCCTGCTGTGGACGCTCGACGCGATTTGTCCTTTGGCAACTGGGATGAGGTATTATCCGATCTGCACAACCTGGCTGGTGGGTACACTCAGCATGGCAAATGGAACCTTGCGCAAGTATGCCGTCACTTGAACGATTGGTTGCGATTTCCCTTGGATGGTTTCCCGCGGGCTCCTTTACCGGTCGCCTGTCTGCTCGGGCTCATGCGATTGACCGTCGGCCCTAGTCTGCTAAGGAAGATTATTGCAAGTGGCAAAATGAAGGATGGTTCGCCGACCGACCCTGGTACTGTCTACCCAACCCAACAAGAAAATTCGAACGCCAACCAGCTTGCGGTAGAAAGTGTCGTCGGCACGATCAATAGATTCCGAGCGCACACAGGCCCGATTGTAACCTCCCCGTTGTTCGGCAAAATGGATAAAGCCACCGCAGAGCAATTGCAGCTAGTCCACTTCGCCCATCATCTGAGTTGGCTATCCCCGCGAGATAAATGAGCTCACGGGGCAATGAACCAAGTTATTCGCTAGGTTACTTATCAGCCAGTGGAGTCTTTTTCTCAGTGATAACTTCGCACTTTTCTGACATTTCGGCATTCATCTGAATGTACTCTTTCCATTCGTCAGGCACATTGTCCTCATGGAAAATTGCTTCCACAGGGCATTCTGGAACGCAAGCTTCGCAGTCTATGCATTCTTCTGGATGGATATAGAGCATCTTCTCGCCTTCGTAGAAGCACTCGACGGGGCAAACGACCACACAATCGGTATAGCGACAGCCTACACATGGTTGAGCTACGACATGAGTCATCTCAAAAAAACCTTTCAAACTGGAAGTAAAACCGTATGTGCCCAGAAAGCCTGTTTGCCCAGCACGTAACGTTTCGCAAGGGAATCCGCTGGCAGGGATGTTATGCGGGCAATTCCGTTGTGTCAAGCGAAATACTAAGGGCAGTCTGGGCTAGCGAACCAACAAATCGCGGGGTTTGAATGCCCCAATGGGTCAGCAAAGCCCATTCGTCGGGACCGAACTTGGATACTTGCTTTTCAAAATGCATGCGATACTTGACAACTTTACTTGATGTTCAAGTTCGCACCACCTACCATGGTGATAGCAATTCGATTGCCGCAGGCCATCGCAATATCCTAATGCGTCCTTTTCTCTATCAAGCCTGAGAACGTCCGTGGTCTTATCCGATCTAGATCGTGATTTGCTGGCGCGCTGCTTAAGTGGCATCGATGGTGCCTGGGAGAGTTTCGTTGATCGCTATTTGGCTTTGATCACCCATGTTGTTAGCTCGACAGCCAAGGCGCGTTTGGGTGGTTTACCTGATGATGTCCGAGAGGACCTGGTGGCTGAGATCCTATTGACACTTGTCGATAGCGACTTTGCCATTCTGCGCCGTTTTCGCGGGCAGAGTTCATTGGGTACCTATCTGGTGGTTGTCAGTCGCCGAATTGCTGTTCGAAAACTGGCCAAGATGCGACGTGTTTCCAAAGTCGCGTCTCCAGCTGTAGTGCCACAGTCTTTAGTCGGCCAAGAACAGTGGGACATGGAGAACATTGAAGAGGTGCACAGTTTGCTTGCCAGTTTGCCAGCGGAGGAAGCGACGGCGATTCGCATGTTTCATTTAGAGCAGAAGTCATATAGCGACATCGGCACTCATTTCGGTATCCCGGAGAATAGCGTAGGGCCGCTGCTGTCGCGGGCTCGCGACCGCATGCGCGCGATGCGGTCGTAGCTGGTCCAGCTTGCCGCTTCTAGCCGTGCGACTAAGTTAGCAGTTCGTGAACGACGCGCCCGTGAACGTCGGTGAGGCGGTAATCTCTTCCGGCGTGCCGATAGGTCAAACGCGTGTGGTCGATTCCAAGTAGATGTAGAATCGTGGCATGAAAATCGTGCACATGCACACCATTTTCGGCCACGGTTGCTCCGAGTTCATCGGTTGTACCGTACACCGTTCCGCCGCGCACACCGCCACCGGCTAACCAGGACGAGAAGCAAGCGCTGTGGTGACCTCGTCCTTTTTCACCATCGACTCCGGGGGTTCGCCCAAATTCTGTGGTCCACACGACCAGGGTTTCATCTAGCATGCCGCGCTCTTTGAGATCGAGCAAAAGCCCGGCGAGCGGTTGATCAATATTATTGGCATGTTCGGCGTGCTCGGCCATATTGCCGTGTTGATCCCAATTGTGGCTGC
>JBGSTP010000335.1:0-46471 GCA_041736515.1 Pirellulaceae bacterium | reverse complement strand
GGGGTTCATATTGCTTTTTTGCCGGCTCGGACAGATAGGGATCGTACGCCATGATTTTCATGGCGAAGGTCTGCTTGCAGGCGCGGGCGAGAGCGGAACCGATGCGGCCGAAGCCGATTATCCCAATTCAATCGAATCCATTCCGCCGCCGTACGCAGGCGTGAACTCTCCGTTGACGACAGAGATTTCAGAAAAAGGCGGTGCACTTGTGCTGGATATCCCCAAAAAGCTCAAAGGTCAAAAGTAACAGGCATGAACCACGCACAATATTCAACGGGTCGAAAAGCGTTCGTCATTCTCGCTAGCGTCTCATTCGGTTTTTTCATGTCGCTCACCGCAGGCTGCAAACAGGAAGCAGTTGTTAGCCTGCCCGAAGTCGATATGAACCAGAGTTCGATTGACGATGAGTTCGAGTACGCCCAAGTCGAACTCTCCGATCCAAAAGTACGAGTCGACAAAGATGGGGTTTGTTGGTTTGAGGTTAAGTACAAGTTTGTAAGCGGCAAATTGGGAGAACACTATCAGCTGACGCTGGATTTTCCCGGTACAGCTAATGCTTGTGTAAAAACAATCGCAGGCTGGCAGTTGGGCGGCGCGGAGGGGACAATTAAGGATGGAATTCCGCTTCAGGAGCAGCCGGTATCAGAATATCAATTCGTGTTTTCCGAGGCCCAAGTGCCACAGGATGGCTATACCCCAATCTCCAATGTATTGAAAGGAAGTGGTATCGCCGTCGATCCATAAAGACGGGCTAGTCAGTTGGGCCAATTACCTTTACGGTCGCGCAATCATGGTGAAGTGTCTGTTGGGCTACTTGCATGATTTCATCGGCAGTGACGGCTGCGTAACGTCCCAGGACGACGTCTAGAGGTTCGTAGTTGCGGCGGTTCAACCAAGATTGGCCCAGTGCGAATAGTCGGTTGCTGGGGCGTTCGTCGGAGAGGATTAAACTGTTGGCAATCTTATTGCGAGCCAAATCCATTTCCTTTTGAGTCACACCTTCGCGCAGTGTTTTCTCCATGATTTTTTGCTGCAGGTCCTCTACCTCTTGAGCGTCTTCTGGAGCGCAGCACATATAGCCGACAACACAACCACACTCATCGAAGAACTGCGGCCATAGAGTGGCTGTTTCCGCCTTGCCCGTGTCTATCAATTCCCAGAAGAATCGGCTTCCGGACTCATCGGCCAATATCGAGCACAACAATCTTAAAGCGTAACGTTCGGAGGCATTGCAACTGACTCCTGGCCACAACTGCACGGCGTAGTGTTGGTGTGTCGACTCTCGTTCAATTAGGACTTCACCGCTTCCATAAATTGGCATTCGTGGAGTGCGAGTCGCAGGAAATGACGGCCATTTTTCCGTCGCTTTGGATATATACTCCACCAGTCTGCAGAAGTCGACTTTGCCGCTGGCGACAAGGATCATGTTTTCCTTCGTGTATCGCCGACGGTGGTACTCCTGCATTTGTGCGACCAGCATATCGGATACTGTCTCGGTAGTTCCCAGCACGCGGGTACTGAGCGGGTGGTCGCCGAAGAACAACTCGGTCGCGCGCTCGAATGCGCCATAGGGCGGTTGATCATCGTACATGGCGATTTCTTCCAAAATCACCTGGCGTTCTGTTTCAAAATCTTCTTCCTGTAGCAGAGGTTGCATGAGGTCTGTCAGTAAATCCACGGCCCTGGATTGGCACTCAGGCAGAACAGAAGCGTAAAAGACGGTTGAGTCCTCCGATGTGTATGCGTTCGAGTGCGCACCGAGATGGTCGAGTTCGCGGTTGACCTCTTCGGCTGTGCGTCGTTTCGTACCTTTGAATACCATATGCTCAAGAAAGTGGCTGACACCGGCCACTTCGAGCTCTTCGTCTCGCGCGCCCGTCTTCACAAACCAACCGAGCGAAGCAGTGAACGCAGCCGGGTCATGCAGTACCACGATCTCAGGCCCAGATTCAGACTTGTGTGTTAGCAGTTCCATAGATGGCTCAGGCGGTTCCCTGGGGGAGTTCGATCGCTTGGGACCCAACAGTCACCAGCGAAAAGTTCTTGGGAAGATAATCTTGAAAATGCTTGACGAGACCCTCGCAGGTAAGCCCGTCCACTCGGGAGCACACTTCATTGCGATCCGGTACGCGCCCTAAGTAATACCAATCGCTGGCAATCTGACTGCTGCGGGCCGCGGAGGATTCCTGTTCGAAGACGAGAGAACTCTTGATGCGGTTTTTCAGACGTTCCAATTCGTCTTCCGTGATGCCATCGTTCAAAGAGTGGATTGTTTCGAGAAGAACTTGCAGTGTTTCCTCGGCGCGGTTCGTTGTCGTCCCCGCATAACACATCACGCTTCCCTGGCCAGCCATTGAAAAGCATGTTGCAAACACCGAGTAAACCAAACCTCGCTTCTCGCGAACCTCAGAGAAAAGACGGGAGCTCATGCCATCGCTGAGAACTCCCACCAAAGCGCGAGATTCATAATACTCTGGGCTTTCGTACGACGCGCAATCGTAGGCCAGAGCAAGATGCGTCTGATTAGTTGCGTGGTCGACGTGCAAGCTGCCGTAGTTGGAATTCAGTGGTGGCAGTTTAAGTTCCGGGGCACCCTGCCAATCTCCTAGCTGTTGTTCGACAACGGCGCATACCTCATCCCATTTAAAGTTTCCTGCGACAGCCAAGATGCTACCAGCAGGTTTGTAGTGAGTTTGGAAAAAGTTCTGCACATCGCCAATTCTGATGGCTTCCAGGCCCTGTTTGGAACCCTGAGAAATGCGGCCGAAGGGCAGGGGGTAACGGAACTTCTTCAGTTCGCTAAAACAGCGGTGGGAGGGTTCGTCATCAAGTGCACGCAGTTCCTGAAGACAAAGTTGCCTGCCGTCGGAAAGCTGATCTTCAGGCAAATGTGGGCGACGAACCAGATCGCTGTAAAGCCCCAAGACCTGGCCGAGAACCTCACTCGGCATGGCGCAACTAAAAGAGCTGTGGCTGGTTGTAATTGCGCTGCTGCGTTCGACTCCCAACTCATCGAGTCGTTCGAGAAAAGCGCGACTGTCTAGATTACCACATCCACGATGTACCATCTCGCTCGATAATCCCGACAGGCCGTCGAGCCCATTAGGCTCAAAGCAAGTACCGGCAGGTAGCAAGAAAGAGAATGCCGAAGATCGCAGCCAAGGCATGTGTTCGCCCAGCAATACCAGGCCATTGTCAAATTGCCTATGGAGCAATCTTTGGTCCATGGGAGCTCCTTTAGTAGGTTAATCCGTCTTCTTGGGAGACTTCTTTGTTTCGCTTTTCTTCGAATCAACCGACTTCGAATCGCTGCTCGAGCTGCTGTCGGCGGGCTTATCTGCCGCTTTGGCTTTGTTATAAGAGTCGCTACGGTAATCAGTCTGATAAAACCCGGATCCCTTAAATACAATTGCGGCACCTGTACCTATCAGCCGTCGCAGTTTCAGCTTGCCGCACTCCGGGCACTTCCGCAACTTGTCGTCGTTAATACCCTGATATTGCTCAAATTTATGATGGCAAGCATCGCATTCGTAATCATAGGTCGGCATTGATAACGCTCCAAAAATGGAAACACATCGCGCGCAGCTGCAATTGAGTATCGGCGCAGCAGAAAAATTTAAGTCTGTTATTGAACAATTCTATGCACCAGGCGTGCCAGTGCTCACGATCACGCTGCTCGGACGCACCACCCGGTCGTGCAAAAGATATCCTGCCGCAACTTCTTGAGCGACCAATCCCGCAGCAAACTCTTCACTCGGGATTTGAGCAATCGCTTCGTGGATGTTAGGGTCGAACTCACGCCCAACGGACTCTATTGGCTTACAGCCGTACTTTGACAAAACAGAGGCCAGCTGGTTTTGCACCATGCCCACCCCGTCTCGCAATGCACTCGCATTGGCCGCGTCCTGCTGAGCGGCACCCATCGCGCGATTCAAGTTGTCAACAACTTCGATCAAGTCGCGAACGAGCGGGACGTTCGCGTACCTTAGCTGTTGCTCAGCATCGCGCTGCATGCGCTTGCGAAAGTTTTCCAGTTCTGCACGCGCCCGCAAGACTTCTCGCTCCGACTCTTGCAATTTCGATTCCAAGTTCTGGTTTGGCGAATCGTGGGACATCGCTTCATTCAAGGCTGCATCCAAAGCTCCAGAGTCCGTTTCTTCGTTCGGCAGTTCGGGTACGTTACTGTTCTGGCTGTTTTCTTGAACCATCTTTCGCTCCTACTCCGTAGCGGCTTTATTTTCTTCGCTTCGAAAATAAGTCAAAACCCGATCGAAAAAGGACTTTCGGTGGGGTGTTACATGTTCTTCTTCTAGCTCTGCCAGCTTCCGCAACAACTCTTCTTGCTTGGCTCCCACTTTCTTGGGTATCTCAACAAAGGTCTGTACCAACAGATTGCCCCGTTGATTGCTCCGCGGATCCGGCATGCCCATACCGCGCAGTTGGAACACTTCTCCACTCTGGGTACCCTTGGGAATCTGAATGGTGTTTCTGCCGCCCAGAGTCGGGATCTCGATGTCCGTTCCCAATACTGCTTGCGAGTAACTGAGCGGAACTTGCAGAACGAGATCGTTGCCTTCTCGATGAAACATCTTATGTGGGCGAACTTTGATAAAGCAGTAAGCATCACCGGCTGGACCACCATCGGGACTGGCCTGTCCCTCACCCGCCAAACGCACACGCATGCCGTCGTCGACGCCTGCCGGAATGGCTACCTCCAACAGTACCTCCCGTGGTAGCGCACCAGATCCATCGCAGGCCTTGCAGGGTGTGGTGGTTACTTTTCCCTTTCCCCGACATTGCGGGCATGTCGTTTGAACTCGTAGAATTCCATTGGCTTGCACGACCTGGCCTTGGCCGCGGCAGCGGTTGCAGACTTGCGGCTGCGAGCCTGGCTCAGCACCGCTGCCTTCGCACGTTTTGCACAATTCGTGCCGAGTCAAGGAAACCTGTTTGCGTGTTCCCGTGGCGGCCTCTTCTAGGTCGAGGGTCACATCGCACCGAATATCGGCACCCCGTCGCACTCGAGTCCGCGAGCGTCCACCAAAAAAGTCGCCGAATATCGTTCCGCCAAACATGTCGCCAAATGCTTCAAAGATATCGCCCATATCTTGGAAGCCGCCCGCTTCACCGGCCACACCCGCGTGACCGTACTGATCATAGCGGGCCCGCTTTTGGTCGTCGCTCAATACTTCATAGGCCTCGGCAGCCTCTTTGAATTTTGCTACGGCATCCTCATCATCGCGGTTGCTATCGGGATGGTACTTGATCGCCAGCTTGCGATAGGCGCGCGAAAGTTCCGCTGAAGCCGCGGTTTTACTAACTCCCAAGACTTCGTAGTAACAGCGTTTTGTTGTGGCCATGAGTTTACGTTGTCGTCCTAACCACTGCGGGAAGCGAACTCTGCTCACACGGGGTGCGCTCTTAGTCCAGCGGTTTCTGCGACCAGTCACCGAGCCTGGTCCTGGTTTCTGAACAAAAGGCCACTCTCGCGCGAGAGTGGCCTTTGCATTAATTCAACGGAACGGGCAAGCGAATTAGGAAACGGCACCTTCAGCCCGCTGCTTCGCTTTGTCGTCTTTATCGAAATTCGTCACAAGAGCTTCCGTAGTCAACAACAATCCGGCAATACTACCAGCATTTGCTAGAGCTGTTCTGACAACTTTGACTGGATCGACAATGCCGGACTTCAGCATGTCAACGTAGGCACCCTTATTGGCGTCATATCCTGTCGAAACAGGTTTTTGACTAACTTCGTCAGCAACTACGGAACCGTCAATGCCTGCGTTATCAGCAATCTGACGCAAAGGTGCAGACAGCGAGCGGAGGATGATTTGCGCGCCAATCTTTTCGTCGCCCTTGCATTTCGTGATCGCAGCCTCGACAGCTTCGGTGCAGCGAATGAGAGCCACGCCACCGCCTGGAAGAATTCCTTCTTCCATCGCAGCGCGAGTTGCGTGCAGGGCATCTTCCACGCGAGCTTTCTTCTGCTTCATGTCAGCTTCGGTTTCTGCACCCACGCTAATGACTGCAACACCACCAGCAAGCTTGGCCAATCGCTCCTGTAGCTTCTCGCGATCATACTCGCTGTCGGTCTGTTCGATTTGAGCGCGAATCTGAGCAACGCGTTGATCGACGGTCTTGCGATCGCCGCCACCTTCAACGATGGTCGTATTGCCCTTGTCAACAACAATCTTCTTGGCACGGCCCAGTTGATCGAGGGACAGTTTCTCGAGCTGTATGCCCAAGTCGTCACTAATGAACGTGCCGCCGGTCAAGGTAGCAATGTCGCCCATCATCGCCTTGCGACGATCGCCAAAACCGGGAGCCTTCACAGCACAAACATTGAGTGTGCCGCGCAGCTTATTGACAACCAGTAAGGTCAGAGCCTCTGCGTCAATGTCCTCGGCAATGATCAACAGTGGACGTCCGCTCTGACTGGTTTTCTCCAGGATGGGCACCAGGTCGCGAATGTTGCTGATCTTCTTCTCGAACAACAGTACCAACGCATCGTTAAATGTGCAGGACATGTCCGCGGGAACATTGATGAAGTAAGGCGAGATGTAGCCTTTGTCGAATTGCATGCCGTCGACGTACTCCACTCTGGTTTCAGCCGTCTTGCCTTCCTCTACGGTAATTACGCCATCTTTGCCAACGCGCTCTAACGCTTCGGCGAGTAGTTCGCCAATCTGCATGTCGTTGTTAGCGCTGATTGCACCAACGTGTGCGACTTGCTGACGATCGCTAACAGGCTTGCCGAGCTCGTGCAGCTTAGCGACCGCTGCCTCAACCGCCTTCTCGATGCCACGGCGAATTGCGGTAGGGTTGCTACCTGCTACGATGTTTCGCAGTCCTTCCTTGAAAATCGCTCGCGCCAGCACGGTGGCCGTAGTGGTGCCGTCACCAGCCAAATCGCTGGTCTTCTGGGCAACCTCGACAACCAGCTTCGCACCCATGTTTTCGAAGCGATCTTCCAATTCGATTTCTTTAGCGACAGTCACACCGTCTTTGGTAACTGTTGGACCGCCAAAGCTCTTGTCGATGATCACGTTGTGCCCCATGGGGCCCATCGTGACGGCGACAGCATTCGCCAGCTTCTCGACGCCTTGCAACATTCGAGAGCGAGCGTGATCCTCAAACATCAGCTGTTTAGCCACGCTATTGATCCTTTAACTATTAATTCAATTGTCAGGTGTAACGATGCTGCTCGAATTCCGCCAGCCAACGGCTGGCGGACAATTCAAACAAGACTATCGGGAATTCGATTTCTCAGAGCTGCTCGCAATTAAGCAAGAACCTTAGCGAGGATATCGCTCTCTCGCAGAATTTTGACTTCGTCGCCATCTACTTCGATGTCGCTCCCACCATACTTGCCGTAAATCACGACATCACCCACAGCAACCGATAGCGTTCCGCGATTACCATTGTCCAGCAGCTTGCCGGGCCCAACAGCAACTACGGTTCCGCGCTGCGGTTTCTCTTGAGCGGAGCCAGGCAACACAATTCCACCGGCTGTTGTTTCTTCCGCCTCTTCAGGCTTAACAACGACTCGGTCATCCAGTGGTCGAATTTTCAATTTAGCCATTTCGATCATTCCTATTGGTGAGTTGTACTTGAAGTATCTGTAAGTAATCTTCCTAAAACGATCCGCGGTGCGGGGAGCTTACATCATGCCGCCCATGCCGCCCATGCCGCCCATGCCGCCCATCGGGTCCATGCCGCCGCCGCCCATGCCGTGGTCATGATGGTCTCCGCCACCCTCTTCCTCCTCGACCGGGATATCGGTAATCAGAGATTCGGTAGTCAGCAACAGTGAAGCTACGCTCGCAGCATTTTGCAGTGCCGTTCGCACTACCTTCGCTGGATCGATAATGCCCGCAGCAACCAAATCGGTATACGTATCCGTATTGGCGTCGTAGCCCTCAGTGGCTGTCTTTTGCTGGCGAACACGATTCACCACTACTGCGCCGTCCACACCAGCATTGTTGGCGATGGCTCGTAGTGGATTATCCAACACATTGGCAATAATCTGCGCCCCCATGCCTTCGTCGCCTTCCAGCTTCAGCTTGCGAATCGCAGATTCACAGCGAATTAAAGCTACACCACCACCAGGCACGATACCTTCGTGAAGGGCAGCTTGCGTGGCGGCTTTGGCGTCATCGAGCAGCGCCTTTCGCTCCTTCATTTCTGTCTCGGTTGCCGCACCGACGGAAATTTGAGCAACGCCACCGGCCAGCTTAGCCAATCGTTCTTGCAGTTTTTCCTTGTCGTAGTCGCTATCTGTATTCTCAATTTCGCGACGGATTTGATCCGCGCGACCGGCGATTGCCTCTTTCTTGCCGGCTCCACCCACCAAAATTGTCTGCTCGCTGGTGATACGAACCTTCTTTACGCGACCCAAATCGGAAAGCTTGACGCTTTCCAAATCAACGCCCAAATCCTTAAATATGGCTTGCCCGCCCGAGAGCGTAGCCAAGTCGCCCATGATGGCTTTGCGACGATCGCCGTAGCCCGGAGCCTTCACCGCACATACACTGAGAATGCCACGCATCTTGTTTACCACCAGCGTCGCTAGCGCCTCGCCGTCGACGTCTTCAGCGATAACCAACAACGGCTTCTTGGACTTGCTGATAGCTTCCAGCAGCGGAATCATTTTCTTGTTCGAGCTGATCTTTTCTTCGAACAACAGCACATAACAATCGTCGAGCTCGACACTCACATTGTCGGCATTAGTGACGAAATGCGGGGACAAGAATCCACGATCAAACTGCATGCCTTCAACCACTTCGACTGTGGTTTCGCTGCTCCGCCCCTCTTCGACCGTGATCACGCCGTCCTTGCCGACTTTCAAAAACGCATCGGCGAGCACGTCACCGATCGCCGGATCGTTGTTGCCGGCAATGGTTGCGACTTGCTTGATTTCTTTCTTGCTCTTCTCGTCGATTTTAATCGACATCTTGGTGAGGGCTTCGCCGACAGCTTGCACGGCCTTGTTAATCCCCCGCGAAAGCGCCATGGGGTCTCCACCGGCAGCGACCATTTTCAGGCCCTCGCGAAAAATGGCTTCCGCCAAAACCGTGGCGGTGGTCGTCCCGTCTCCCGCCACATCGTTGGTCTTGCTGGCTGCTTCCTTTACCAGCTGTGCCCCCAGGTTTTCGAACGGATCATCCAGATCGATTTCTTCCGCTACAGTAACGCCGTCTTTGGTTACTTTCGGCGATCCCCAGCCTTTATCCAAGACAGCGTTGCGACCGCGAGGCCCAAGAGTGCTACGTACCGCACGCGCCAACTTAGAGACGCCAGCCAGAAGCGGTTGCCTTGCCTCGTCATCAAAAACCATTTGTTTTGCCACGCTCAATATCCTCCAAAGTGGATTACTGCTATGAACCGAAAGGTTGTTTCGCTATTTCTATAGGGAAGGACCGCAACTGGCCGTTCGGGCTGGCACGTCAGCCAGCGCCCAAAGTGGACACTAAAGCAATTCTTGGCCCAGTGGCAGGGTTTGTCGCTATTTACGACAATCCATTCAGCCAACCTGGCAGTCGCGGTGATTCGCTCCTCGTATTGCAAAGACTGTGCCACAAGTTGCAAAGACTGTGCCACGCGCCCGATACTCAAGAAACTAAGCTGGAAAGCCGGGAGTGCTCTAGCGAGTTCTGGCCGTTTCCGAAACCATAAGCTCAGAATCTTTTTAAAAAATGCGGCTTTGCCAAATTGACAGCGCTTGGCATTGAGCCAAATCGGACGCTCGAGGTGACAATGGCTGATTCACTGAACCCGTTCGCCCCCCCGACCTCGGCAATCGAGAGGCCCAGTTTCGATGCCCTGCCGGAGCCCGGGCCAAAATCGCGGGGCTGGTTGCTATCGTTCGCCCTGTGGGCGCTGGTGTGCATCGTGAGCGCAGCGCCGAGCTTCTACTGGGGATTTGGCACGATCGCGACCAATCAAGCGGCAGCCATGTGCTTGGGGATTGCCATGTTTATTGCCGCCTACACACTTTGCGATCAACTGACTCAACGGCGATCTTGGCGCCAGCAATCCAGTGTGTCGCTGACATTGCGAATCGGCTATGTTTCCCGGATTATGGCCTCCATCATTTTCCCGATTGGGATGTTCGTGGATGCCTTTTGTGGGATGTTCTCAGTTGGTATCGTCCAGTCGGTCTTCCCGTTCTTGTTTTCGAACGAGGGCGGCGCGGGGGCTTTCGACGAGCAGGCAGGTTTTGCAGGTACGTTGTTGGTGACTCTGGTGCAAGGGTGCGTGCTCAATATAGTCCTGTTCGCCTATATGCTGGTCGTGCTGGGCGTCGTGGTGCTTTTGCGGCGGTTTTGGCAATCATCAGAGCAATCGCGCACCTCACATTAATTGAGACGCGGAGTACCCTTGCGATTCTTTTCAGTGCACGTTTTTTTAATTTTTTATTTACAGGACTCAGCTCGTTCGAGCTCAGAAGTTCGAGCACAGGCGACGAAGATGACCCCATCCGATCTATTTAACGAAGTGACACAGCGGGTTCGAGAAACCGCTCTGCTCGAATCGACCATGGCGCTGCTTGAGTGGGATGAGCGAACTGGGTTGCCCAAGCAGGCGGGCCAGTACCGCGCTGAGCAGGTGACGTTTTTAAGCGGAATGATCCATCGACGCAAAACCGACCCGAGACTTGGGGAGCAGCTCGAACTGCTGGCCAATAGCGAGCTAGCTAGCGACTCCGCCGCTCCTGTGGAAGCGACCATTCGTAGGTTGCTCAAGGACTACCGCAGAAATTCACGCTTGCCGATCGAGTTGGTCGAAGCAATTTCAAGAGCCACTGTGTTGGGCCAACAGGCCTGGGAGCAAGCTCGCGAGACAGATTCGTGGGCTCTTTTTCGTCCGCACCTGGAAGAAATCTTTCTACTGCGACGTCGCGAGGCTGAATGCTTGCAGGAAGAGGGCTCGCTCTATGATGCGCTGCTGGATCACTACGAAGAAGGTGCCAGAAGCGACGAGCTCACGCGTCTGTTCGCCAGTCTGCGCGATGAGCTGGTGGTGCTTGTACAACAGATTCGGTCAAGCAAGCATCCACCCACTGGCGATACCTGGAAAGAGCCACTGTCCATCGATCATCAGCGACAAACCAGTCGATGGATTGCTCAGCAGATCGGTTACAGTTTCGAGCGAGGGCGACTGGACGAGACTAGCCATCCCTTCTGTACGACTCTGGGGCCGATGGACTGTCGGATTCTATCACGCTATCAAGCAGACTATTTTCCGAGCGGATTCTACAGCACGCTTCACGAAGCGGGGCACGGTTTGTACGAACAGGGATTGCCAAGCCAATGGTTTGGGCTGCCTCCCGGGGCGTACGCCAGCCTCGGCGTCCACGAATCCCAGTCTCGCTTGTGGGAGAATTTCGTGGGCCGTAGCGAGGCGTTTTGGAAGTGGTGCTTTCCCGAGATTTCCAAGCAAACAGGGCACTGGCAAGGTCTAGACGCGCAGACCGTTTTTCGCGATGCCAATTTAGTTGAGCCGTCGTTGGTTCGAGTCGAAGCAGACGAAGTGACCTATAACCTGCACATCCTCATTCGCTTCGAAATCGAGCAGGCGTTGCTCGCCGGTGAGTTAGCAATCAGCGACGCCCCGGACGCCTGGAATCGGCGCTACGAACATTACTTGGGAATTACCCCTCCCACGCATCGTTTGGGGATTCTTCAGGATGTGCACTGGAGTGCGGGTCTCATTGGCTATTTTCCAACGTATACGCTTGGCAACCTGTATGCGGCTCAGTTGATGGAGGCCATCGCCAGGGATCTGGGGCCGCCGGCCGAAATGTTCCTGCGTGGCGAATTTCAGCCGCTGCTCGACTGGCTGCGCAGGCGAGTTCACGCGCATGGGGCTTGCTTCCATCCGGTGGCTCTCATCGAGAGCGCATGCCAACAACCACTCGATGCCCAACCCATGATGAAGTACCTGCGGAAAAAGCTCGAACCGGTTTACGGGTTGTAGCCGTTGCCCATCGCGCGGGCGAAATGGCTCCTGTTTAAATTGCGAAGCGACTTATTGAAAGGACTGAATATGGTTCGTTGGATAGTATTGGTAGCCGCCGTACTGGGCGCAGCCGGTGTTGGCATTGGCGCCCACGCAGCCCATGGCTTGGAGACAGATCTTGAAAAGCAGGGGCTCGCACCCGAAGCGATTGGAAAACGCGTTGGCCAATGCGAAGTGGGAGTGCGTTACCAGATGACTCATGTGCTTGCCATGCTAGTGCTCGGAGTGATGAACTCTGCTCAAAATAGCTGGCATAGAAGCATTGCGGCAAGTTTTTTCTTGTTGGGCATCGGCCTGTTTAGCGGAGGGTTGTACAGCATGGTCTTCCTGGACACGATGGGGCACTGGGCAATTGTTCCTAGTGGCGGATTGTGCTTTATTGTGGGATGGCTCACTACCGCCACGCTCGCTTGGAATGCAGGTGTGCATCATGAGCGATGATTCCAGGACAAAATCGAAGCCAGAATTGCCAGGCACTTATCGCAAATTGATGGAGCTCTATCCGGATATTACGACTGCTCATGATCAAATGGCCAACGCAGTTGAAAATTCCGGTCCCTTGGACGCGAAGACCTGCGCGCTGATAAAGATCGGTGTATCGGTAGGAGCTGGACTCGAGTCGGCATTGCGCAGCCATGTCAGGCGGGCAAAACAATCTGGTGCATCGGAGCAGGAGGTCGTGCAGGCAATCTTTCAAGGCATGAACACCATTGGTTTCCCCCGAACAGTAGCAGCCTGGAGTTGGGCTCAAGTACAATTTGCACGCGATCAGGCGGACCATGAGCATTAGGTCTGCCGCTCGGTTGATCGAGCCACAAGTATGTCCTGCCTATATTCTGGCCGGTGGTCGCAGTTCGCGATTCGGAAGCGATAAAGCGTTGGTGCAGGTTGGTGGACTGTGCCTACTCGAACTGGTTATCAGCACACTGCAAGCTCACGGCCACCAAGTTTTTGTTGTCGCAGATCGAGCCGATCGTTATCGGCAAATAGGTTTGGAGTGCCTGGTCGATCGCCTGCTCGGGTGTGGGCCATTGGCTGGCATGGCTGCTGCGCTAGAACATCGCCGCGAGTCCGGTAGTGGTTGGAGTCTACTGCTCAATTGCGACCAGTGGATCTGGCTGCCGGCATGGTTTCAAGCACTCAACGCTTATGCGAGCGACGAGGTAGAAGCTATCGGCTTTGTGTCCCAGCAATTTGCGCCAGCCGCAATGGAGCCACTGCCCTGCCTGCTGCACACCCGGCTGCTGCCCGAAATCTCCAAACGCCTGGAACTCAAGCAGCTTGCCCTGTGGGGGCTGTTCAATGGGGCGCGGACCAAATGCATTGAGATCGAACCAAGCCCAAGGCTCTGGGCGTTTAATACGCCAGCAGAGCTGGATGCGTTGCGATTACGTTGTCCCCAATAGGGTTCCGGGCAGCCTTACTCTTTAGCTTGAGCAGGTGTGGTCCCTTCCACTTTCTCCTGTTTTTCATCCTTTTTCTCGGCTTCTTGTTGCTTCTTTCTAGCCGCTTCTTCTTTCTGACGGGCCGCTTTCATGGGATTGTCGCCCCCACCGCGCAAACCGCGTTCCGCCTGTTCTCTCTCGCTCTTGTACAGCTGAAATCGGCTGGGTTCCAAACGCGGTGGAAAGTAGTTATTGTCGCGATTGGTATCGGCCGTTTCGAGCCTCGGATCCAACTCCACAGAAACGAGTTTCAGGTCGCTGATGATGGAAGCTTGGGTTGAAAGGTTGTCCTTGACCCAAGCTTCTGCGGGCAATTGCAGAATGCGGTGACTGCCATCGGCGAAATCGAATCGTAGGATGATTGGCATTACTAAGCCGCCAATATTTTTGAGCGTGACGGTATAGAAATTGCGACTATCTTGCAGCTGTTTCCTTTCTTCCTCAGAGAGCTTTTCAAGCGACTTCTTGTACGCCGCTCGCTTCTCGGGATCGACTTCCAGTGGATCGTAGCTGTTGTAAAAGTCCTTGAGCTCTGTGAACTGCTCGATACGTTTGGGAAGGTCCGCGTTTCGTTCTTCGGCTAGGGTGGTAGGTTGCTCGTCCTTTTCTTGCCTTTTTCGCGCCGACTCTTTGTCAGGATCGCCATCCTCTGGAACTGCCCAGGCCACACTGTCGATGGCAATGTCGCAATGCTCGGTTGAATAGAACCACCCGCGCCAAAACCAATCGAGGTCAACACCCGAGGCGTCTTCCATGGTGCGAAAAAAGTCGGCAGGCAGCGGTCGTTTGAACTTCCATCGTCGCGCATATTCTTTGAATGCAAAATCAAAGAGTTCGCGGCCCAGAACGGTTTCTCGAAGAATATTCAAGGCTGTCGCAGGTTTTGCATAGGCGTTATTCCCGAACTGCAGTATCGACTCGCTGTTGGTCATGATGGGTACCTGTTGCGAGCTGCGCATGTAGCCTGTTATATCGGCTGGTTCGCCGCGGCTGGATGGATAGTCGTCCTCCCATTCGCTCTCGGACAAGTATTGCAAGAAAGTGTTGAGCCCTTCGTCCATCCACGTCCACTGACGTTCGTCGCTGTTGACGATCATCGGAAAGTAATTGTGACCAACTTCGTGAATGACTACCGATATCAAACCATACTTGGTCCGAGCTGAATAAGTACCATCCTCTTCGGGTCTGGGGCCATTGAAGCAGATCATCGGATACTCCATGCCATACACGGGACCGTTGACGCTGATCGCAGTGGGATACGGGTAAGCAAAGGTGTAGCGACTGTACACGTTCAGAGTATGGATAATCGCGTGTGTCGAGTACTTGCTCCACAACGGTTCGGCTTCATTGGGGTAATACGACATAGCCATGACTGAGTTACCTTCGACATCATGGCCCTGCGCATCCCAAATGAACTTGCGACTGCTGGCCCAGGCGAAGTCGCGGACATTTTGAGCGTGGAAGACCCAGGTCTTTTCACCCTCGGCCTGCGTTTTCTGGTTTTCCGCCGCCTCTTCTGGCGTCACAATGAACATGGGGCGAGTCGCTGTTCGGGATTCTTCGAACCGCTTGATCTGATCTTTGCTTAGAACCTCGCCAGCATTCTGCAACACACCAGTTGCACCCACGATATGGTCGCTCGGGGCAGTGATGCGCACCAGGTAATCCCCAAGTTCCAAAGTGAATTCGCCGGTCCCCAGAAACTGCTTGTGTTGCCAACCATGAGCGTCGGTAAACGCCACCATGCGTGGAAACCATTGAGCGATTTCGTAGATGTAGTTCTTGTCCTTCTCAAAGTATTCGCAGGCGGTTCGCCCTGGTGCAATCTTTGAGTCGTTGATTTGATAATTCCAGTCGATCTCGAATTGAAACGACTCGCTGGGAAGAAGTGGTTGCGGTAGATCAATACGCATCATCGTTTTGACAATGGTATGCGACAGCTTGTTTCCCGCGCTGTCAGCCACGCGAGTAATTTTCGCGCTTCCATCGAAGGCATTGCGCGCCTGCAGTCGTTCCATGGCGTCAATTGATATGCGCTGCGAGGGAGTAAATGTCCGCAGTTTATTGGCGTCCGAGTCGGGACTGTGGATATTCGCATCGATTTGCAACCAAACGTAGCGCAGGCTGTGTGGAGAGTGGTTGTAGTAGGTTAGTTTCTCGCTTCCAGTCAGATACTGTTTGGAGTCATCCAGTCGTACGTCAATCACATAGTCGCACCGCTGTTGCCAATACTCGGGGCCAGGTTCGCCTGCCGCATTGCGATAGCCGTTGGGAGTCGGCAGGATCTCCTCCAGTTGCCGAAATTTGTCTTCCTGTCCGTATTTTCGGTTCTCGATGGGCTGAGCCAAGAGAGAGGAGGCGATCAGTGAAATTAATAGTGCGTAGGCTGCAGGTAATGCTCGATTCGCAAAACTATTCATAGTCGATGGTGCTCATAAGGTGTCTTTTCAACCGCGCGTGAGGAACCATTCCATTAGAATTGACCCAACAACCACAAGCAACGTACTTCCCCATTTACAACCCAAAACAGGACGAATAAAGCTATGCACGACGATGCCTACCCATTTGGATACTGCACCAACGTCCATGCCGGAACCTCGCTTGAAGAAGCCAAGGCTAATCTGCTGCGACATGCATCGGCAGTTCGACAAAGGGTTGCACCGAATGGCAAGCTACCCATTGGGCTGTGGTTGGCAGAGCCTGCCGCGATGGGCTTGATTGAATGCAATGGTGTCTATCAGTTCGGTGAGTGGCTGCAAGAGCATGATTTTCTGCCTTACACGTTCAATGGTTTTCCCCAGGGCGACTTTCATCAAGCGGTTGTAAAGCATGCGGTATACGAGCCGACCTGGACTTGCGATTCTCGTACGCGCTACACCCTGTGTTTGGCGGAGATTCTGGAAGCCATTTTGCCGGACGATGGATTGGGATCTATTTCCACTTTGCCACTAGGCTGGCCGCACGCGCCCTGGCACGCGGAAACGATGAAAGCCTGTGCGGATAATTTGTTAGAAGTTGCCAAGTTTCTCGACCGGCTCGCGCAACACAGAGGCCGCGAAGTGGTTATTGCCATTGAGCCCGAACCGGGATGTGTATTGAATACTGCCGAGGAGGTCGTCGAGTTCTTTGAACATTTTCTATTTAGCGGACCGGATCGCGCGCTGGCTCACCGCTATCTGACCGTGTGTCATGATATCTGCCATAGTAGTGTCCTGTTTGAATCACAATCCAAAGCGCTGGACATGTATCGGCAAGCTGGAATCAGGGTAGGCAAAGTTCAAGTTTCTTCGGCGGTGCACGTGCCCTGGGATGAGGCCCGTCACGACATTGACCTGCAAGCTGCCATCGCAGAGCAGCTGCGGGCATTCAACGAACCAAAGTACTTACACCAAACGACACAGCGGTGTGGGGCAGGGGGGGTGAAATGGTTGCAAGAAGATTTGCCCATGGCGATTGCCAGAAGTTTGTCCAACAGTGAATACCCCGACGAACCTTGGCGAGTTCATTTTCATGTTCCGATATTTGTCGGTCGTTTTGGCGACTTGCATACAACTCAAGCGGATATAGCAGAGGCCACAGATTATTTGCAGCGGCACCAACGCGATTCGGTGGGCGGCGAAAACTGGTTTACTGGACACTATGAAGTCGAAACCTATGCCTGGCCCGTCCTACCACCGGCATTGGCCGTCCAAGACTTGGCGACAGGAATTTCCACCGAGTTGGAATATCTACATCAGCTCTTACGCTAAGTTGACATTGGCAGGGGGGAACATGGTTATTTGTCTTGATCAGAGTAGCCTAGGCACCCTGCTTGGGACCCCTGATAGATGGGTGTGAAGTAGCGTAAACCCAGGCAGGAAGAACCCCGGCATGATGCGCAAGATGCCTAGGCTACGTTAGCTCGGCGCGCGGCTCTTGAGGGTGGCTACGGTAGCTCCACTTTCGCAAAAGCCAAAACCAAAAAAAGATGGATACGGCCAGAACAAGATAGGTTCGCCGCGGGGATACGTTCAGCATGGCCGGTGCCTCTGCCAGTAGGTCTATCCAGAAGTGCAGTGTCAATGCCACCATCAATGAACGACTTCGATCCGTCGCTTCACCGAGAATGATTGAAAGAACAATGGCAATGCAGCTGACTAGGAATTCAAACAAGATCAACGGACCAACGTCGCGGCCATTGAAAAGGGCAATTCCGAAACGGAAATGCCAAAGTTCCCACAAAACGCCCAGGATTACGTAGCGCCTCCAACGTGGTATAGGACGTAGTGCGTCCTGCAAAAAGGCTCGCCATCCGAGTTCCTCACCGAGGATGTTGAAAAAGCCAATTGTCGTCATGACGGCAACGGTTTTAAAGGCTGACAAACCTTTATCGGTCGTGTGAACCGCAGCTAGTAGCAAAATTGGTATCACAAAGAAGGCCAGGCTCAAATCAGCGCGATCTCCAGTGAAGGTTATTGTTCGCCGATGCGTGTGCCGAAAAACCCACAGCGTGGCAATGGCTGCCAGACCGGGGCCCCACATATAACAGGATGTTCTAAACATCGGCAAGCTAAAGGGCCCCTCCCAGTTCTTCACAAACGCTAACCAAAATGCTGGCCACGAAATCGTACAGGCCAAGAAGTAAAAGAAGATAACTGCAGTCCAATTGACTTGCGTAGCGGCTGGCTGTGGAACATTCGAATCGTGGCTGCTGGAAGGTAACGTCACAGAACTACTCTCATCAAGATTGTGGCACTGGAGGAAACTAGTTTTGTAGAAGCGATTGGCCACCGATCCTAAGGTGCAATGGATTGTTCTAGATCATTCCTAACACGCAATTCGTTATCGATCGTAGAAACGAAATCGTCAGGCTGCGGTTCTTCGAGCGGCTCCCACGGAAGTAATTTCCAGAACAACAGGCATAGCGACGCGCAAACGATGCCAAGAAAAAGGGGCCCCCTATCATAAATTCCAGCATCAAAAGTAGCTCTACTCGGACGCGATGCGAACGCGAGTAATAAACTCGCCAAACTGAGAAGACCAACCCAAACAGCTGATCCAACAGCAATCGAAGCGTTTTTCCCAACGAATCGAACTATCAAAAAGGTCGTTGTGCACACCAAAGTTGCCTGCATTGCAGGAACCAGCAAATTCACTTTGCCGAAAATGTACCATGCATTCGAACAGACGATGCCTGTGGCTAATTGGGTCGCGAATATTTTCCGAATGTTCACTCTAAGCCATTCCCTCGCGGAATCCATGGTCAAATATCTAGATTCATTGCGGAACGAAGCGGCGGGATAGTTTGTGATTGGCCTGCGCGACTTCGCTAGTTCATTGTAAGCGGTTGCCTTTGGCTTGCACTTTCTAGGTGGCATCAAATGGTTGCATAGGCTGCACTTTTTCTACTTGAGTTACACCCGTATAGGCGGGGTTTTTCCCACTGGACTTTCTGCTGCGGTCATGAGACGATTGGGGAGCCACGTCGACTGTTCATTGAGGCTCGGGGGCCTATGTTCCATTTAAAACCAGGAGCGACTACTTTGCTCAAGAAAACTTGGTGGCTTGCCCTGCCTGTGGTTGGTCTACTAATCTTCGCCATCGTTTCTTCCGCAATGCCCGGTGATGCCCCCATTTTGACTCAGCGCGTCAAGGTACTAGCGATCTTTCCACATGATGCCTCAGCCTTTACTCAGGGTTTGGTGGTTGAGGGCAATACGCTCTACGAGGGCACGGGCCACTATGGCATGTCGCAGTTGCGACGCGTCGATTTGACGACCGGCAAAGCTGACAAGCGTATGCAGCTCGACCGAAAGTACTTTGGCGAGGGTATTACCGTCTTGGGCGACAAAATTTACCAGCTCACCTGGATGGAGCGAGTTTGCTTTGTCTACGATAAGGCCACGCTGAATTCACTCGGTTCTTTGCGTTATCCCGACCAGTTCGAGGGGTGGGGATTGACCAACGACGGCAAGCATTTGTACTTGAGCGATGGTACCAGTACCATTCGGGTACTCGATCCAGAGACGTTCCAGCAGGTTAGGCGAATTCGTGTCAAGCAGGGGCGGCGAGCGCTCGAAAAACTGAATGAGCTTGAATTTGTCAACGGCGAGATCTACGCGAATGTCTGGTATGAAGATCGAATTGCCCGCATCGATCCGGACAGCGGAGAGGTCCTGGGCTGGATCGACTGTAGCAACGTCTTTCCGGCAAACCAAAGGCCCAATCGCGAGCATGTTTTGAACGGAATCGCCCACGATGCGACCAGCGGAAAGCTTTACGTGACGGGAAAGAACTGGCCGCAGCTGTACGAGATAGAGATTCAGAAGTGAAAGTGAACCCGATAGCGGAATAAAGTGTCCGGTGGTACTATCTTGCTCTTCCTGAATTCCTAATGAACCGTTAGCAGAGTGCCCCTCCCATGGCGCATTTGGGCGTCAATATCGATCACGTTGCGACGATCCGCCAAGCAAGGCAAACGTATGAGCCCGATCCGGTGACCGCGGCCGCTCTGGCCATGTTGGGCGGGGCGGATGTTATCACCATTCATCTCCGCGAGGATCGGCGTCACATTTTAGACCGCGATTTAAAGATATTGCGGCAAACAGTGCCCAGTGGCTTGAATTTGGAGCTAGCTTGCGAGCCGCAGATCATTCAACTTGCTTGCGAGGTCCGACCGGACGAAGCGACTCTCGTACCCGAGCGGCGCGAGGAGGTCACCACGGAAGGTGGGCTCGACGTGACAGGCGATCCGCTACGAGTCCGCGAAGCCGTCGAACGTCTGCAGGCCGCAGGCATTTCTGTTAGCCTCTTTATCGATCCCGATATCGAGCAGATTGAAAAGTCGGCTGAGCTGGGAGTAGAAGCGGTTGAACTTCACACGGGTTCCTATGCGTTGGCTCGAGGAGCTGCCCAACAGCAGGAGCTGCAACGACTGGTTGTCGCAGGCCAGCGGACGATCGAACTGGGAATGAAGTTGCACGCGGGGCACGGACTGACTTATCAAAATGTGCAGGCGGTCGCCCGGATCGATAACATGGGCGAACTAAACATTGGTCACAGTATCGTCGCGCGGGCGGTGTTCGTTGGCTTGAAGGAAGCCGTAGCGGATATGAAGCGTCTGATCGACACCGCGAAATAAGCCTCGTAGCCCCGACCGATTCCCAAAACTTTACTACTTGAAAAACTACTTCGAAGCAGAGCGATCCAGAAATGACTCAGCGCAAAGGTTCAGATTACGCCGGCTTGTCGGTTGCCATTATTACGCCTCTTCGCGACGATGTGTTGGATGTAGCGCGATTGAGGGAGCAAGTTGAATTCCAGATCCAGGCTGGCACTACGTGTCTGGTACCTGTGGGCACCACGGGAGAGTCGCCCACGCTCTCTCATGAAGAACACGAGCGCGTGATCAGCGAAGTGGTTCAGTTTGCTGCGGGACGTGTTAAGGTAATGGCCGGCACCGGCAGCAATTCTACGGCTGAGGCACTGCGATTGACGCGGTGGGCGGCCAAAGAGGGTGCCGACGCTTCCCTACAGGTTGCACCGTATTACAACAAGCCAACGCAAGAAGGCTTCTATCAGCACTTCAAAGCGATCGCGGAAGATGTTTCGTTGCCTATTTGTGTCTACAACATTCCTGGGCGAACGGGCAAGAATATCGAGCCAGAGACAATCGCTAGATTGGCAGACATTCCGAACATTACCATGGTTAAGGAAGCAACTGGCTCGCTTGATCAATGCTCTGAAATTCTCAATACAACCAACCTGACGGTGCTGAGCGGAGATGATAGTTTAACGCTGCCGATGATGAGCGTCGGGGCAGAGGGCGTAATCTCGGTTGCTGGCAATATCGTTCCCCATGACGTAACGGCCATGCTGCGGGCTGCTGCGGATGGGGATTTTGCAAAGGCCCGTGAATGGCACCATAAGCTATTCGCACTTTGCCGAGATATGCTGGGTTTGAGCACCAATCCGATTCCAGTCAAGACTGCGATGAAGCTACTCGGCCGCGACGCCGGGGAGCTGCGCTTGCCGATGACTTATCTCA
This sequence comes from Pirellulaceae bacterium, assembly GCA_041736515.1. Classification (GTDB taxonomy): domain Bacteria; phylum Planctomycetota; class Planctomycetia; order Pirellulales; family Pirellulaceae; genus Aureliella. The sequence goes on along the minus strand of JBGSTP010000335.1, from coordinate 24,979 downwards.
CAGCCAATCAAGAGCAGCGGCTGCGGGAGACGCTCGGTAACTACGGCCTGCAGTTGCGTTGAGGCGGTTGTCCGAGTCAAAGCGATGTCTGATTAATCGACACAGGTCGCACATTCGGTTTATGGCAGAGCCAGGAGCACGCTTTCTAACGTGTGCCGTTCGTGCTTTTAGAGAACCACCCACGCTTCAACCTAGGTTTTCTCAGTTACTCAACTAGACGAGAGACTGAACGATTGAGGTTTTTCAGCGTGGAATCGGCACAAGTAGCACAGCAACTAATCCAGCGGCTCGCCCAACTCTATCCGGACTATAACACTGCCGAACTGCTGCGGATTGGACTGCTGGTGGCCTTGCATCGCCCTGAGTTGGGGGACTGCGAGGGAGTTGATCTCAGGGAATTCGGCGGGATTTCAGAATATCGAGCGGCAGTCGGACGCCGCGAGCACACGGGACTCAGTGCGCTGCAAGAGTATTGTCAGGAAGTATCGCTGCAAATGAGTGCCGCCAGCGACCAGCATGCTGCCGTGGCCGACGAATTGGACTCGCTGGCCGCAACAACGCCTTGCGATTTTTCTCCGTCCCACATATGGACGCTCGTACGGGCAATCAAAGTCCAAAGTCAAGTGCTTCACCTATACCTTGGTCCAGTGGAATCCACGATTTAGGTGTGCGGCAGTAATGGCCAGCGTCCCCGCAGCACTTGGTCGATGCAGTTCAATGTAAGAAAATCTGCGCGATCTTAACGTAGACTACAATGCCTAAGATGTCGTTGATGCCCGCTACAAATGGATTGCTCATCAGTGCGGGGTCCCAACCGAGACGTTGGAATACGAGCGGCAGGACCGAGCCGGTGGAGGTACCGCAGAGAACTACCAAGAAAATAGTGATTGGAACAATCGTAGCGGCCCACAACGATGGTGCCAGCACGATAGCAGGCGCTAGCGACAACGCACCCAAGAATAGGCCCAGCAAAATTCCAGTAGCGATTTCACGCGTGACAATCTTGGCCCAATCGGCAACTTTGACATCGCCCGTCGCCATGGCAGCGATGATGAGCGTCGAGGACTGCGCACCGGAATTTCCACCGGAGCCAATCACCAAGGGGATAAACCATACCAGCCAACCGAATTGTTCAAATTCGGATTCGTAACCACGTAGCGCCAAGGCCGTTAATAAGCCAGCAAAAAATAGAATCCCCAGCCACATTCCACGTTTCCACGATAGTGTAAGGATGTGGGTTCGAGTGTAGCTGTCTTCCAGCGGCTCGACGGCGGCAATTCGTTGCACATCTTGAGTCGCCTCTTCCAAAACGACGTCGATAACGTCGTCATGGGTGATAATGCCTAGCATGTGTCGTTGTGCATCGACGACAGGAATTGCCAATAAGTCGTACTTGGCAACGATTCTGGCGACCTCTTTTTGATCTTCGTCGGCATTGACCGTCAAAATATCGGTGTCCATCAATTCACCGATAGTCCGATTTTGTTTGCCGAAGGAAGAAACCAACATGCGAGTGCTGACGACTCCCAGCAGGTGGTTGGTGTCGTCGACAACATAGATGTAATAAATTGTTTCCAGCCGTTCAGCTTGACGACTGAGTGTCTCGAGAGCTTGTCGAACGGTTAGTCTTTCGTCGAGGCAAGCCGCCTCGGTAGTCATAATCGAGCCGGCTGTTCCCTCTTCAAACGTCTGCAGTCGACGGATATCGCGACGATCGGGAGCTGGCACGAGAGCCAAAATCTCTTCAACGCGTTTTTCGGGCACTTCGCTTAGCAGATCGACTGCATCGTCAGCCGAGATGTTAGTCACTAAGTCGGCGACTTGACGATCGTCTTCGGCAGTCAGCATCTCAACCTGACGATCGTGCTCGAAATAGCTGAAAATCTCGGCCCGCAGATTTTTTTCGGCGTATTGCAAGACACGCCAGGCCTCGTTGGAGGCGAGTCCTTCCATGAACTCGGCTGTTCGAGCTGGGTGTAGCGCGGTGCAGAATTCACGCAACTCCTGCTCATTGCCTTCGGCAAGCATCTGTCGAAGTTCAGGCAGGAAGAGTGTATTGATCATGCGCAGCCGAACCCAATATGCTGTGTTGTTGCAGAGGCCGTTGTTGCAAATCTCGAATTAGGGAGCAGCAGGCCACCCGTGTCCGGGCGAGCTTTTGCTGAGAACCAAGAGGCCAACGCAGGAACGAGCGGCGCAAACCGAACGCCTCATGTGAGAACAATTCGGTTACCAGAGCAACCGCAAACTTTACGATGCCTATCTCCTCTTTTTTTCTTCTCAGGCACTAGAGTATGCAGAGAACTCCAACTCGCGAAGGGGCCGTGGATATCTGCAATTCGGTCGGTGAACGGCTCTTTAAGTACTTAAAAAACGAAAAACCAACGGTAAATGCACAGAAATGTTGAGCCGTTAACTTGACAGATTTAGGGCGTTTCGCCAGTTAAAGGAGCGTTACGTGCCGTTGTTTTCAAAGTCCTATAGTGTTCCGTCAGAGTGGGGGTGCTTGCTGTTTTGGGTGATACTACGTAACTGTAATAGCTGGACGTGGCAACGAATCGGCAGTTGGGTGCTGCTAAACTAAATTGCCAATCAATGATTCTAAGGGAGTTGGAAGCAAATGCGTAGGATCCAGATTAGTGCACTAGGGTTCATACTGGTCGGCTTGGTTTTGACTGACGGATGGGCTCAAACTGTCTGTCCACAGTGCGGACAATACCACTCGAGCGGAGTGTCGTCCACGAACGGTTTTCAAGCTCAGGCGCAGGCCGAAGCGCAGGCCATGGCTGGGCGACGATATAAAGGGCATGTGCAGGGAACAATTGCTGGCGTAGGTTTCTGTGGAGTGGGCTGGAGTTCATCGTCCCCGAATGCACCGACATGTACGCCGAGCGGAGGCATGTCGCTGGTTGCCGACGCTGTTGCTCGGGGTGCGGATGGTTGGTATCGCGTACGCTACTGGCGATAGACTCGGCCGCGAATTCACGCAACGGCTCAGCTCGCTGGTCCAAGCAGCGGGCTGAGCATCTTGGGGCATCGGCTAATGATGTTAGAATTGCTGCATGTTGAAATTGACAAGTTGTAATTAGCTCGTTTTGGAATTATTGGTATGCCCGAGTGCTCGAACGTTTGTGTTGCTATGTCACTCGTAGCTTTATTGGTTAGTCAGGCGCTTTTCAGCTCTGCGACCGGGGCGCAGGAGTCTGCCGTCGCGCCTTTATCCGCTTCGCAAGCACCGTCCACACAAGCTTCCAATGCGAAGGCCCCCGAGCATTCGTTCCCGGACTTAAGCATTCCGCCCAATGCGGATGAGAAAACGCTCGACGAAATTGTAACGCGGGCCAAGTCCGCTCGTCCGCACACACCGCAAGAGTATCAAGCCATGCAAACGGCCCTGCGCGACGCTTCCAAGCAACTGATGAGTTTGCTCAAGGGAAAGGAACATGTGCCGCGCTACCAACAGGCGGAGCTGGATGCGATCTCGGGCGCTGTGGCCCTAATGACCTATTTCGGTGAAGACGCGAAGAAGAAGACACTGGAGCAGGTACACGCATTTCTGAAAGCAAGAAAGAAGCTTTCGATGCCGGACATTCAAACAGGCATGTTGGCAGCGGCCATGCTCGAGTTGCAGCCAGACAAACAACCCGCGCACGATACCTACAAGCTGCTAGACGAGTTGTTAGAGAAAGACGAACGGGAGGAGATGCAAAGTTTGAGGCTGAATTTGCAAGCAGCAATTCGTCGGCTGGGATTGTTGGGGAACAAATTCGAATTGGACATTGAGTCGCTCGATGGCAGTCGAGTCAAAATTGACGATTTAGCTGGTAAGTATGTTGTGGTGGACTTTTTTGCAACGTGGTGCGAGCCCTGTTTGGCTGAAGTACCACGAATTCAAAAACATTATGCGAAGTACAAAGACAAAGGACTCGCGGTGATCGGGATTAGTCTGGATGAGAATACGAAATCTCTGAAAGCCTATTTAGAGCGAGCCCAATTGCCTTGGCCAGTTATTCACGACGACGCGGCTGACGAGTTGGATCGTTTGCAAATGAAATTCGGAATCTCGCAATTACCGACTGTTTTATTATTGAATAAGGAAGGTACCGTTGTGTCGCTCGAAGCCCGTGGGGCAGAACTCGACCGCTTAGTTCAGATGTTATTTGAAGCGCCGACACCTGCGCCGCCGCAGCAAACGGCGCCAGTCGCTCAGCCGGCGGCGAGCACAACCGATTCGCGGCTGGACCGTAAATAGCAATGGTTGACTGCGATGGATTTCGCGTCGAGGGATAATTCTTGAACAAATGGAATGGTGATGAGTGTTCTCAAATATGTCGGCGCGATAATTCTTTTGGCTACCATTCCTGGTGGATGCGACCGGTCGTCTCCAACGCCCGTTGAATTGGCAACTTCGGCACCGCAAGCCGACACTGAGCCAAGCGATGCCTCGCAAACTTCGCAGGCTGTCGCGCCTCAAATCACAAACCCAGAGAATAACCGCGGTGCCGAAGTTACAACCGAGCTAGACTCGCAATCTGCACCTGGGTTGATCCCGGCGCTCAACGAGCAATCGAAGCAGGATCGCCCCTATCAAACATTGCAGCCTGTTGTCACCACGTCGCCCGATGGCTTAATCGGTCATTTAAAGGATATTGATAGCGCCCTTCAGGACCTTGTACTAAAAGGAGCAGGGAACTTCGTTGATGAAGCGACTTTTACAGAGGGTGGATTGCGGTTGGGAAAGATGAAACGGGATGCGGGCATCCAGCTGGCAACATCCCCAGAGTCGAACGAGGAGCAGCGTCGGGCCGGCGTGCTGGCCCAGTTGGTGGCATTATCGCACATGAGTGGATTGCGCGACGTTGAAGCGGCCAAGGACCTGGAGCGATTTGCGCAGCAACTAGTAGGTTCGGACGACGCTGACCTGGCTCATCAAGCTCGAGTTGTCCTGCTGGGATTCGAGCTGCAGTCTTTGCAGAATGGCTTGCGCGCCGATCCGGCACCATTGATGACGCAAGTTCGACAGTTGTTTTCTCGTCCGCAGGATCGAGGTTTTCCCGAATTCATGGTGCTGCAGAATGCCCAACAGGTGTTATTGCAGATGGGTTTTGCTGAAGCCGCCGAAGCAACGCGACGAGTTCTTATCGAGGAGTACCGAGTATCGACCGATCCCCAGTTGCGTGGGGAGGCTTGGTTGGTGGAGACGAGCAATAGTCCCGCCTATCAAGCTTTCCTGAAGTCGTTTCGCGGTATTGGTACGCCGCAGTTTGATTCCGGCGCCGCGTCGGCAGCGATCCGAGCTCTCTTCGATGCTTTCCCTACATTCCAGACTGTAGAACAGCTCGCTACAGCTGTAGCGAATGTCGAGTATAGCGGCGAATTAGAGTTGAGCCGAGACATGGCGAATTTCGCCAGACATTCGCTCATTTCGCTGCCCACTGCAAATACGAGCGAGGTAGTGAAGCTCTTGGATGCGCATGCAACGCGTCTGAGTCTTTTAGGCACTGCCTTGCACCTAGAGGATTTGGTTGACTTTGACGGGAAGCCTTTGGATTGGAACCGCTACACGGGGAAGGTCGTGTTGGTTGATTTTTGGGCATCCTGGTGCTTGAAGTGCATGCGCGAATTGCCCGTTATTCGTGAAGCCCATCGCGAATTCAATTCGCAGGGATTGGAAGTTTTGAGCATAAACATGGATGAGAAGTTTGCCGATGCGCAGACAGCTGTCAAAGAACGCAATCTGCCTTGGCAGACCTATCACAGTGCTGATCCACAAAATCTAGGTTTTCGCTCTTCGGTCGCATTGAAGATGGGTATCAACGCCATCCCATTTATGATTTTGGTTGGTCGGGACGGTAAGGTGGTGGCCTTGCATGTGCGGGGCGAACGGTTGCTGCCGACTATTCAGAAGGTTCTTGGCTCCGACAAGTAAAGAGTTCAACATCATGATTTCCCCCCGTTGGTTTTTAGTTGCAAGTGTTTTGTTAGCGCTGAATGTGATTGCCGTAATTACGACTGGATTTTGGCGGCATCTCTCGGCGGATGAACCGGCAACTGCCGCCGAAGTGGTTGCCGAGAAATCCGAGCCATCGGCAGTACCGAGAAGTTCACCGTCGCTTCAATCTTCAGCGGCGGAGGCAGCGGAGAGTACACACGGAGCATCTGCCGTAGACTTGCCGCTGCCCGAGGGTTTACCGGCCGTACCTTCACTGCAAGACGCAGACAAGCTCAAAGACGACCCGGGTTTTCAGGAATTTCGTCGACTCTTTGCGCAAGAGGAAGAGTCCTGGCAAAGCGAACTTCCTCGCTCGCAGCTACCAGAGGTCGCACAGGGCCAAGCCTACTTCAGCGCGTTGGATGAGAGACTGGGGACGGTCGAGCAAATCTGCATCGTTGCTCGTCGCGTCGCTGCCGAAGCGGCGCGACATGCCCAAAACGGGCATGGCCATCAGAGCGATTCACTGCTCGAGATGGCCACGCAACTGCGAGATATGGCGGCCAAGCTGCTGGTCGCTGAGCTTTAACTCGTGCCGCTAAAAAACCAGAAAGGTGCGTGCCTACTTGCTGGCAATGGGCAAGTTGAAGTCGCCAGAGAGATCGCGCCACACGCAGTGAATGTGGTTGGCAGGATTACCAGCCGCATCAGCTTGCACATTGATGAACTCGATGAGGAAGGTTGGGCCCTGCACGATATAGTAATGGCCAATTCCGGCTTTCTTTGCACCAGCCCAAGCAAATTTGATCTTGTCGAATCCGGCTTCTTCAATCAGTGCCCATCGTTGCTTGACAACGCCCGATTTCATTTTATCCGAATAGGCTTCGATCAATTCCTTGAGGAGAGCTTTCTGTTCTGCGTTTAGAGCGGAGGCAGCGATGCCCTGCGCTGCATCGGTAGGTGGCTGTGGCTCGGTAGCACCTCGAATCTCTTTAGGAAGCTCGCCGGCCAGCAGCGCAGCAGCCGATTGTTTTTCGTCGAGACTATTAACTAGCTGAAACGCCAGTTCCTCCTCCTCCTTCAGCACACGCATGCCTTTCGGAAAGTTGTCGCCATAGTTGTCTTTCAATTCGGCTGGGTTCGAGCCCATGAATTGTGGGGTTGAGTCGACGATTTGATTACCGTTCAATGAAAAGTTAAGGGACATGTGATGCCCTTCAATGCTTAGCCCCCACGGCTGTTTGGCGGCGGGCGTGCCATAGACGGTCACGTAGTACTTCACTGGATTCCTTCTGCCTTCGCTCTTTGGGCCTTCGAGTTTTAGCAAAATACTCTCGTACTGCATTATGGTCGTACCTTTGTCGTAGCCGAGTTGGCTGACGACTGAGCGAAACGCGGCTCTGGCGGCTGCCTGTTGTTCCGCAGACATGTCCATTAGTGGTAGGCCTTTGCGTGTCTCCAAGGGGACAAAATTCCAGACAACGCGTTTCTCCGAATCGTAGGTCAGTAGCGCCCGGGACTTTTGTGCCTCGTCGAGCGTTGCGAGGAACGCATTAACCGCAGCGATAGGAGCCACACTTGCGCTCTGGGCTCCCCCTTTCTTCTTCGCTTTTCCAGTTTTCTCTTGGGCCACTGCTATGTTTTGCCAAGTCAGCAGGTAACAAGTGAGGCCGATTGCCACACCACAGGCAACGCTTGCGAATTTAAGCACGATGATTCTCCAGAGAGGGGTTGAGGATAGCGGAGGATGAGTAGCGGAAATCAGCCTCAAGAATAACAGAAATTTATGCGTTTTGTAGAATGGCGAGACCGCACTACCGCTGCACATGGAGTGATTGTGGAAAAGTGTAGACGAAAAAGCCTTCGCAGTTTTGGGTGAAACTGCGAAGGCCGATGTTCCCTGGCACCGGAGTGAATTGTTGACCAAGTCACTCCGGTGCGCAGACTTAAGCTCTGCCGCGAAGCTCCGGTAAGCGTGATTGACCCAGAAACCACAACTTAACGGCTGTATGCTCCGACCCAGGAGGGAGGCCAGCTATGTTTTCCCGCAAAAGCATAGCCAACGGCAGAGCTTCCACTGATCGACTCCATGTCTTTTATCAAGCGCGGGCCACATTCCTCCGTGAATGTGATTGGTCAATTCAGTCAGCCACTGTCGCTCGGAAGCGCCGGTCTGGTTCAAGCAACTGAAGTTGACTAGCTCGATGAAGTAGGAATAACGAATACCTAAAGTTGGCGTCAATGCGGAATCGGATCATTGGGACAAAAAAGCAGAAGGTTCTGTCGGCGGGAATATGCTAAGCACAGGCATCGCCACCACACTATTCTTTTTCGCAAGTGTATGCTTGGCAACCAGTTCATCGCTTGTGGCATTTCCGTCGCGGTCAGTCCACTCCTTGGCGCCGCAACCGGCAAGCAGGATGGCGCCGACTGGCGTATTGTTGACAGCCCAACGAATTGCGGCCGTGCGGTCGGGAACAACCTGAACTCGGCCCGGACTACGTACTCCTCCCAGCACATCCATGGCGACCGACTGTGCTACGTCCAGCGGTAGATCGGCAGCGCTGAGTACAATACGCTCCGCGCCTTTGTCTAGTACTTCGCCAAGTCGCTGTCGCCACTGCGGATCGAGCCTGCAGCTTAAGTCCATGACTACCGTTGCTGGCCCTAGCTGGTGGACTTGCAACGCATGCAAACCAACCGCCACGCGGTCTGGCGTTTCTGCAGCGTCGATATAGATTGGAACCTCTATCGATTGCGGAATTCGCTGCATGCGGCCCGGGATTAGGGTCAGTGCTTCAATTCCGGCGATTGCTTCCGGTACGGAGAAGTCAAACATCCAAGCCGTAGCAACTGCGGCCATTGCCGCGCGGGCTACGTGGTCGCCGGGAATCTTGAGCGTTAAGGGCATAATTAGATTTCCGGCAACAGCTAGGAGTTGCTGTTCTCCACCGTGTCTGGCCAGCCGCTTTGCGCGCACGTGGTGTGCAACATCTAGTCCATAGTTTACGCAGTCGAGTCCCGATGATTCTGCCCACTGCGCCACCAGGCTGTCGTCCGCGTTGTACAGCAGCATGCCATGCGGTTTGAGATTCCCTGCGATACGGTTCAAGTAGGCTGCGTGATCTTTGGGGCTGGGACCTCCGCACAACTGACTTGGCCGCAAGCCGGTGAGTATCAACAGGTCGAATTCTACGCCAGCGGCAACCTGTTGCTGAAGCATTGCTGGCGTTAGTTCGATAATGGCGGCCGGCGAGCCTGCTAGGTCTGCGTCCTGGAGCCATTTTGCTAGCTTTCTAGCTGCGGGAGCTCGCGTGGCTGTACGGTCACAGCAGGTAGAATCGCTGGCGCCGAGCGAGGTGTAGTAGGCTACTCCGCCGCCCAGTCGCTTGAGCATTGCTGCTACAAACAAGGCGGTAGTTGTTTTTCCGTAAGTTCCTACGATGCCAATTGTTAGCATCCGTTGGGAGGGGTTGCCGACCAATGCCTGGCAGACCCGGCCAAAAACGTTGCGCGTATCTTCAACCAGACATTGTGGAATCGATACGGGTAATAACCGTTCTGTTACCACTGCCACTGCACCCCGCCGAATGGCCTCGTCCACTTTGTCATGTTCGTCCGCGGCCGCGATTTGGGGGATGAAGACATCGCCGGGCTGGCACAAATCGGCGCGGTTTACACAGCGAGAAACGCGAATGTCCTCCGCCCCAACAAAAACGGCTTCCTTGAGAAAGCCTCTCAGGCTCAGGATTCCTGGCCGTGAATCGCTTTTACCGGAAAAACTATCACGAAAAGATGTAGACATCGTTGGCCTCCTTGCCACGTGCACTAGCGATACGATAATTTTCGAAGGGCTGATCGCTTCGTGCGATCACTACGTCAACTAGCGTGAACGACCAAGTCAGTCCGCGACTCGATACAATCACTGGGTATAGCGTGTCCCGAAATGATAGGGACCGTCAAGACGAAATCCAGATTAAGTCTCTTTTTCTGTTGCTTAGCAATGGATTAGGGCATAATCGATGTTGCTAGCAAAAGTGTCAAAACGCATTTGACCAGTGAATGTCTTCGTAAGACAGGCTCAACGAGACAGGCTTGTGGCGTAAGCTCAAAAAAAGCTTCGAAGTAACCGCTGGCTTGCAACACGGCCGCATTCATCCGAAGAATAAGTATTGAAGCAATAATCGAAACAGAAGTGGGAATATGGCTGCCAAAGATCTCGATGTGGACCAACTTGCTGCTTACTTGCACCTAACTCCCCAACAGGTGCGCCGCCTGGCTGACCGCGAGCAGTTGCCCGGTCGACGCATCGGTGGAGCGTGGCGATTTTCCGAGGCAGAGGTGCATTCGTGGTTGGAAGATAGAATCGGGGCGAGCAGCCTCGACGAACTGACTCAGGTGCAACAGGTTGTAGACCGTTGGAGCGATGCAAACAGTGACTCGGTGGAATTGGGGCTCCTATTGCATCCGGAAGCCATCGAAATACCTTTGGCAGCTCGGACGCGTAGTAGTGTGATTCGCAATATTTGTAAACTTGCCGAAGCTACTGGGCTTTTATGGGACGCAGCCAAAATGACGGAGGCAGTGCTGGCTCGCGAAGAGCTACATCCAACTGCACTGGATAGTGGCGTAGCATTGTTGCACCCACGGCGGCCTCAAAGCTCAATTCTCTCGGAGCCTCTTTTGGCTTTGGGGGTAACCTCGCAGCCCTTGCCGTTTGGCAATGAGAGCGGGCATTTGACGGATGTTTTCTTCCTTATTTGCTCAACCGACGACCGCGTGCATTTGCAGGTTCTGGCCAAAATTTCTCGGCTGCTTTCTGGTACCGATTTCTTATCGCAAATACGCACTTGCGGATCCGCTAAAGAAGCGCACGCATTGGTTGTTCGCTTTGAAAGTGAACTGGGCTTGGTTCCATGAGACTTGAACGCGAAAATCGTTTTCTTTGGATCGGTTCAACGCAGGGAGGGTTAGGATGGCTGCGCAACCGAATCGAGCAAGAATTCTCGCCCTGTTTGGCAACGTTTCGCGAATTGCCACTTTCGATTACTTGTGAAGAACTCGAGTCGATCGTTAGTCGCGGAGTAGATCGAGTCATAGTGGCTTGCGCCGATAGGCTCAGTTACCCAGCGCAGCTTGTGAAATTCATGCAGTGCCAGTGCCCGGATGTCCCATTGGCCATTGCCGGTGACAATTGGTGGGATGGGGCTCGCCGTACGGGACTTGGAGCGAGCATGCATCTGGTTTTGCCCTGGTATCGTTGGTGGGACGGATGGTCAACCTGGATCACTGGTCAAGTCGCTGAGCAGTTTGGTCCCTTTGCGGAGTGCAGGCAATCCGTAGCGGTAGCTGAAAGATGTCTGAAACCTGACGCAGCCGGTCTCATTATCGCCAATTGCAGACAAACAGGGGCGGCCTGGAGCGCTACCGCAGCTCAAGCCGGTTTCCAAGCACAAGTCCTTAGCTGGAAAGGTTTTGAACGACTTACGGACACAAATTTTCAGTGGCTAAGTGGGGGCCAGTGGATCTTGTGGGATGACAGCAGCTGGGATACTTATGCTGGTTGCCGCAGTAAAATAACGACGGCACAGAGATTTAGCTCCCTTGAATTGCCATCCCCAATCCTGCACATCTTTGCACTGAGTATGCCTCGCATCGAGTTCCTGGAGGACACCCGTCAGACGCAGGTTGAGGTCATCGCCAAGCCCAGCGACGGCGGCGCACTCCAAAGTCTGCTCGAGCATCACTTTCGTTTGCCAGCCTCTTCGGCAGCGCTAGCTCGCACGTAATTGGGCATTAGGAGTCTAGAATTGGTCGATCGGCCCTCGAGGTGGGCCAGCCAGCCAAGCTTGCCGGTCACCGCTGCGGTAGGGTCCCACAAGCTATCGGGCACCAGTTCGATTGGAAATTTGGGAAGATAGTTGCGCAGGCCCGGGCCACCCAGCAGGAACGCAGGCCGCGCGTTGCTGTCCACCCAGCTCGCAGCGCTGGGCGTCATTGCAAGCGAATGAAGAGGAGCGTCTTGCCAATCGTCGGCATCCAATACTTGCGAGGGTGCGACGGGAGCGAGCACGGGAGTGTCGGAGGAGTGCGCTTCCAGCAACCAGGCGCTGGCGAAGACCTGTCGTCGAAACGCGTTGGCGACGGAGATAATCCAGGTTTTTTCAGGATTTTCCAACCAATTCGGGCTTCCGATCCGTTGGCAACCGATGCGAAAAGCGATCGCGTGGAGTGAATCTACTCCGACAATTGGTATGTTCCAGGCATAGGCCAGCATCTTCGCTGTTGCCAATCCTACTCGCAGTCCAGTAAACGACCCTGGACCTATAGTAACACTAATCAAGTCGACTCGGGCAACCGAATGAAGGGAAAGGATATTTTGGACTGTGCTGGCCAGGCACTGAATACTCCCCAGGTCCGGCGAGAGCAACTGTTCAAAAATGGGCTGATCCCGCCGAAGTAGAGCGACGCTTCCACCCGTACCAGAACATTCGATTCCGAGGTTCAGCATTCAAAGACCTGGCTGCAGCACGCGGGGGGAAGTTTGGGAGATTTTCCGAATAGGGTAATTCGAACGAGGCACAATACCGAAATCGATGGAACCGCCAGAAAGGATGCTGGGAAGTCCGCTAAGATGGTTTAACGGTTTGAGTCTTTCAGACTGAGCGCTATCAATTTACAATGTGTCAACAGCCAGGTGTCGTCGAATCCCACTGGAAGGAAAGCGCGCACAGCTCAAGATTGACTAAACCCGTCCTAGACAGTGTGTACCGGAGAGGCCTGTGCGACAAGCACTCATAAGCGACATTCACGGCAACCTAGAGGCGCTGACCGCCGTAATGGCTGATATTCAGCTGCAGAAAATTGACCGAATAATCTGTCTAGGCGACGTGGTCGGCTACGGCCCCAACCCGTGTCAATGCCTGGATATTGTAATGCAGAAGTGTGCATTCACCATCCTTGGGAACCACGACCAGGCCGCGCTGTTTGATCCCGATGGGTTCAATCCCGTTGCGTTGCGAGCCATCTATTGGACTCGCGACGAGCTCGATCGCGGTCCAGGGCCGGCGAGTGCAATTAATCGCCGTTGGGATTTTCTGAGCGAGCTGCCCAAATCGCACAGAGAAGGAGAAATACTCTATGTCCACGGTTCGCCGCGCGATGCGACGAACGAGTATGTGTTTCCTGAAACGATCTATGATCAGATCCGCATGAAAGCGCTGTTTGATCGTGTGAGTACGCTCAGTTTTCAGGGGCATACGCACATGCCGGGAGTCTTTACGGTGGATGGCGAGTTCATTACCCCGGAGGATTGCGATTATCGGTTTTCTCTTTCAGATGAAAAACTGATGATCAATGTTGGTTCTGTGGGGCAGCCACGAGATGAAGATCCGCGAGCCTGCTACACGATAATGGACGACAAGAAAGAAGAGTTAGAATTCCGGCGTATTGAATACAACATCGAACAAACTATCAAGAAGATCTACGATATACCGGACCTTGATAATATGTTGGGCGATCGTTTGCGTGGAGGCAGGTAGGCATTGCATCTTTCGTTTACCCACCTTTGTCAACACTTGCGTCATGCGGCAACCCGGTTCAGCTTTCACCATGCGCAGCTCGGCATACCTGACTTGAGAAACCAGCTTTCATACGGAGCTCGCCTGTGCGTCGCGCAATCCTGAGTGATATCCACGGGAACTTGGAAGCTCTAAAGACAGTGTTGGCGGACATCGAGTCGCAGGATTGTCAACAGATCGTTTGCTTGGGTGACATCGTAGGCTATGGCCCGGATCCGCAGAAGTGCGTGGATATCGTCAAAGGATTCGACGCTTGCATCTTGGGGAACCATGATTTGGCGGCACTGTTTGATCCCGAGGGCTTCAGCAATGCTGCGGAACAAGCAATTCTTTGGACGCGGAAACAGATAGAATCCGGTGGAACTCCCGAGGAATGCTACCGCCGCCTGGACTTCCTAGCACATTTGCCGCGCACCCGTCGCGAAGGAAACCTGTTGTTTGTTCATGGTTCCGTTCGCAATCCGATCAACGAGTATGTGTTTCCCGAAGATGTGTTCAACCGTCGCAAAATGGAGAAACTTTTTTCGATGGTGCAGCGCGCCTGTTTTCAGGGGCACACCCATGTTCCAGGAGTCTTTACCTCGGACATGACTTTCCTGAAACCGGAAGATATCGACTATCGTTATCGTTTAAGCGACGAGAAAGTGATGGTGAATGTGGGTTCTGTCGGACAGCCACGCGATGGAAATTGGCGATCGTGCTACGTAATACTCGATGAGCCATGGGTAATCTTTCGTCGTGTGGAATATGACGTCGACATAACGATTAATCGGATTTACGAGACTCCCGAGTTGGAAAGATTTCTTGGAGACAGGCTGCGCGAGGGTCGCTAGTTATTTTGGGGATTGCATCCGCTGGCAAGTAGTTGCAATCGCCTGGCAGTTGATTCACAATTGAGATGATTCTAGTCTTATTCTTGCGCCCCAGCGATCTGCCCATTAAAGGACCGAAAACCAACAATGCAGAGGATTACACTGCGTGTCATCTCGGGGGCTGATCGTGGGCGGGTGTATCGAGAGTTGATGACTCCGATCACAATTGGTCGGGAAGAGGGCAACATCGTTCAACTCAACGACGAGCGCATCAGTCGCTATCATGTCAAGATACAAGAGGACGATGGTCGCTTGGTAATCACGGACTTGGATAGCACCAACGGCACTCGTATCAACGGTCATGCCTGTAGCCTAAAGATTCTACGTTATGGCGATACGATATCTGTTGGTCGTACGGTGTTGCTGGTTGGGACTCGAGAGCAGGTTGCCGATCTGTTTGATTCAAACAAAGATGGGTCTTCAAGCGTCCGCAAGGTTGGTTCCGATCCCGGAGATGAAGAAGAGGTCGAGTTCGATTTGAGTACGGGATTGGCAATTCCTAAGTTTGCTCCACTGTCGAGTCATGATGTCCAGGTGCCACGTGGACTCTCTCCTGGTCAGGCTGCGGAACTCAGAGAAATGCTGGACCATTTGCACGTAGGCATGCAGTCGGTCGTAGATGGGGCGTCCGCCAATGAAAAAGAAAATACAATTACGATCGACGCAAGAGCTTGGCAAAATTTCCTGATGACGCAAAGTGAGTTGTCGGAAATGATACGCGCTATTGAGGATCCCCAAGGCAGCGATGCGCCGGCCCAGGATACGGGCGCCGATTAGCTCTCCTGCAATGGTAAATCTCTTCCGTCTGCCGCCACCGCGCGAGAATGGCGGTTTTCAGTTGGCCACAGGGCATAGAACAGGATGAATCCAACCAGCGGAGACCAGCCAACGACTGCCAGGCCAAGGTCGTAGGAGTGGGTTTGGTCGATTACAACCCCAAATAGGCTTTGGGTTGGCGACGAGGCTATCCAACCGATGAACGACAACATTCCGGTCATTCGTCCCATGCTGAGGCTGGGCATTTCTTGAGCAAACGAGTAGTAGCATGGAAACACGCCAAGTAGGCCGGCGCCTACCAACAGCAAGGTGATCACCAAAGGCCATCCCTGCGGAAGTACTGCAGCCAGTGTGGTTAACGCAGCGAGCATCGAACAGGCCACATACACGGCCGCTCGGCTCTGGTGAATGCGCCAACCGCGGTGCGTCAGCCACAACGTGGCCAATCCGGCTACGATACAGCCAACGTCGGTAGCAACGAAGAATGCAGAATTGAAATAGAGCGCTTCCACTTCGGTGTAGGATCGGCCTTCCTGCAAGAACTTGGGGAGCCAGGCGCGAACGAGTTGCCAGGACGTATTGAGGCATATAACCATGCAGGCTAGGGCCCAAAAGCGCCGATCTCGGATTGTGTCGACAAACCAGCGCGCGGCTTGGACCTGAGTATGGGAACGCAGCGGACTGCTTGAATTTACCTGCTGGAGCTGTCGTGGGTTAGGCAAGTCAGCAGGCTGCATGATCACTAACCATGCGATCGACCACAGAACGCCGATCGATCCGATCACGAAAAAGGGCATTCGCCATGCGTCGCCATGCGTATTGCCCGTGACCATTATGCCAATAACCAACGGTGTGATGATTGCTCCCAATGAGGCACCGCTTTGAAGCAGGCTATTTCCCATCACGCGATCACCGCGGGCCATCACGGCTTGTGTTACAATAAGCGCGCACGGCCAATGTCCGGCTTCAAAAAAACCTAGCAAGCCACGACAGATCATGAGCGACTGATAGCCTTGCGTGAAACCCGTCAAGAACCCCACCGCCGACCAACTCACCAGAACAACAGGATAGAGCAGTCGCACTGAAACTCGATCGGCTAGGAAACCGAAGAACAGAGAGCCAAAAGCAAATGCAACTCCGAACAAAAACTCGAGATTGCCATACTGTTGATTAGTAAGCTGAAAACGTTCCGTGATGCGCACGGAGAGATTGGACAGAGTTTGTCGGTCCATGTAATTGATCATCGTCGCCAGGAGCAGCAATCCACTTACCCACCATTGCCATTTGGTAGATCGAGAAATCATCTTTTGCTCCTGCTAACACGAGTTTTCGCGAATAATTGTTACTGAAGAAACTACTAAATACAGAGAACCGATGTTTAGGCGGTCATGCTATGTTACTGCAAGAATTGACTTGGCCGACTGTTGCGCGGCTCTCCAAAGATACACCGATTGTCATCCCGATTGCGGCGCTGGAGCAGCATGGCCACCATTTACCGCTTTTTACTGACAGTATGCTACTCGGGGAAATCGTCCGGCGTGTGGCCATAAAGACTTCTGACCGAGCGCTGTTTGCTCCCCTGATGTGGCTCGGCAATTCGCATCACCACATGGACTTCGCGGGCACGCTGTCTTGTTCTCCTCGCTGCTATTTAGACTTGTTGGTCGGGCTGGTTGAAAATTGCATACAGCACGGCTTTCGAAGAGTTTTCTTGCTCAACGGTCATGGTGGAAACGATATTCCAGGCAAGCAAGCCATGTTCGAAATTCGCCAGCAGTATCGCGAGCGATCGGATTTATTGCTGCTGTTCAGCACGTACTGGTCGCTCGGCAGTCAGCCGCAAGAGTTAATGCCGCAGCTGAAACAGAGTGAAATGGGGCATGCTTGCGAATGGGAGACATCGATGATTTTACGGATCTCTCCGGAGTTAGTTGGAGATTACGCAAGCGCGCCTGTTGTTGAGCCAGGCGATCCGTTTCGCCCTGCATCGCGAAGTTGGATTACCAAAGATCGCACTGTTCCGGGACATATTGGTTGTCCAAGTTTCGCGACGGTAGAAAAAGGCGAACACTTGTTGAGCACATTTAGCCAAGACGTAGAAGCGATGATCGAACGCATGATTTACTGGGATGGTTCTAGTTGGGAGGGATAGAGCGATGATTAATCGTAGGCAATTCGCTGGAGGGTTACTGTGGGGAGCTTTTCTCCCAGCAGTCATTGGGCAAGCCGCCCAGACGCGAAAGAAAATTGCTTTTTTAGGTACGGCAGTTTACACCCACTCTCATTCCCAGCACTTCCTAGATCGATTTTCGATCGGGTATTTAATGGGTGGACAATGGCGCAAGCCAGCCATGGAGCTTGCGGCGGTTTACATCGACCAATTCAACGAGAATGACATTGGCAAGAAACGCATCGAAAAGTATGGCCTTCAGCAATTCTCTTCGATTGCCGAGGCGCTGACGTTGGGTGGATCCAAGCTGGCCGTGGATGGCGTGGTGGTTATCGGCGAGCATGGAAAATATCCCAAGAACGAAAAAGGACAAACGCTGTATCCGCGGTACAAGTGGTTTAAGGAAATTGTTGGCGTGTTCGAAGAGAGTGGACGCAGCGTTCCGGTATTCAACGATAAACATCTGTCGACCGATTGGCAGCAATGTGTCGAGATGGTGGCGGATTCCAAACGCTTGGACTTTCCCTTTTACGCAGGGTCATCGCTACCGGTGACGTGGAGATTGCCCGCATTCGAAATGCCCTACGATGTGCCGTTGAGCGAAAGTGTGTGCGTGGCCTACGGTGGTATCGACAGCTATGACTTTCATGCGTTAGAAACCGCGCAGTGTATGTCCGAGCGTCGTGCGGGAGGGGAAGTAGGGATTCGTGCTGTTCATGCAGTGCGAGGTGAGAAGCTGTGGAGCAAGCTCGCAGAACGCGAGAGCACGCAGCGCTTATTTCTAGCTGCCTTGGGGCGTAGCCATCATCTGCCGGTCGATCAGGGATATCCCACCGAACCATTGAATGTGGAATGGGCCAAGCAGGCGTTGCCAAGCACCGTAGGCTATTTCGTGGAACATCTGGACGGTTTCCGTACAGCAATTTTTTTGACCGGTATTCGAGATTTCAACTATGCAGGCTTACGCTCAGATACCGGTGAAATTGTGGGCTGTCAGATGATGCTGCCGATGCCTGGCCAGAGCGCGACGACGGCAGATTTCTTCAACCCGCTGACAGATCACGTCGAGCAGATGATACAGCACGGAGCAACTTCCTATCCTATCGAACGCACCTTGTTGACCTCAGGCATGGTAATCGGCGGTGTGGATTCACTACATGCTGGCGAGGTTCAAGTTGATACCGACATGCAGGTATCCTATCGCGGCCCGCGAGAGTCCATGTTTTGGCAAGTTTAAGCCTAGATCGCCGGTTAGCCACAGTGGCCTGGCAAAACGTAAGTAGCCATTCGTGGAGCCAAATTACTAGGGCTATAGTTGGTGGAGTTGCTTTACACGAGGTTGTTTTTCACGAATCAGGACGGTCGGTTGGGCACTGCGGATGCTGGCACAGGGCGCTTAGCGCAGAAGAAAAAACCCTCACTGAACTGTTGAGCCAATGAGGGTTTGGGTGGGCTAATTTCAAAAGGCCTGAAAAGTCGGTGGAGACTTATTTTTCCTCGCTGCCAACGGCCACGGGTTCCTCCGCATGCTTGCGATTTTCGCCTCGAAATACCAGGCGTACGGCCTTCCCTTCGTCGTCTTTGACGGCATCGACAACGATGGTATTTACGCCTTCGAATGCGCCGCGAAGTATTTCTTCAGCCAGTGGGTCTTCGATGCGCTGTTCCAATGCGCGACGCAGCGGACGTGCACCGTAGTCCAGGTTTGCGCCCTTCTTTATGAGGAATTCCTTCGATTCGTCGGTCAGTTCTAATTCGTAGCCTCGTTCGTTCAAACGCTTGCGAACTTTGGAAAGTTCGAAGTCGATAACTTTCTTCAGGTCCTCTTGGTTCAAGTGACGGAAGATAATTGTGTCGTCGAGCCGGTTGAGGAACTCAGGTCGGAAGACGCGCTCGATCTGGTCCATTACCCGAGCCTTCATGCTCTCATAGGAGCTGTCGTCGTCTGGTTTTTGGAAGCCGAAAGCAGATTCATTCTTGATGGCGTCGGCGCCTGCGTTGGTCGTCAAGATGAGGATCACATTGCGGAAGTCGACATTTCGGCCGAAGGAATCGGTCAAGCGACCCTCCTCCATGACTTGGAGCAACATGTTGAACACATCGGGGTGAGCTTTCTCGATTTCGTCGAGTAGCACCACCGCGTAAGGTCGTCGCCGGATTTTCTCGGTTAACTGGCCGCCCTCTTCGTAGCCAACATATCCGGGAGGGGCGCCGATCAAGCGGCTGATATTGTGCTTCTCCATATACTCGCTCATATCAATATGCACGAGTGCGTCGGCGTCGCCAAACATATATTCCGCCAGTGCCTTGGCGAGCAAGGTCTTACCGACTCCAGTTGGGCCAGCAAAGACAAAGCAACCCGTAGGGCGGCGTGGGTCTTTCAAGCCGCTTCGGCTGCGTCGGACGGCCTTCGCCACCGCCGCAACGGCTTGTTCTTGGCTGACGACCCGTTTGTGGAGCTCGCCCTCCATTTGCATTAGCCGTGCGCTGTCTTCTGTGCTAAGCCGTGTTAGTGGGATACCGGTCATCTTGGAAACGACTTCGCAAATGACATCTTCGTCAACGATACCGTCTGTTTCGCGACTGCGTTCGCGCCAATCGCGGGTAATTTCCTCTTTCTTCTTGCGAAGCTTGTCCGCTTTATCTCGCAACGAGGCTGCTTTCTCAAAGTCTTGATTGGCAACTGCATCTTCTTTGTCTTTGTTCAACTTCTCAATGTCTTCGTCCAGTTCCTTCAAATCGGGTGGCTTGGACATGTTGCGGAGACGAATTCTCGCCCCGGCTTCATCGATAACGTCGATAGCTTTATCTGGAAGGCAACGCGCCGTGATGTAGCGTTCGCTCATTTCAACGGCCGCCACAACCGCATCGTCGGTAAACTTGACACGGTGGTGTTCCTCATAGCGTTCGCGCAAACCTTTAAGGATCTCAATTGTCTCATCTTTGCTGGTCGGCTCGACAATGATCTCTTGGAAGCGACGAGCTAAGGCGTTGTCCTTCTCGATGTACTTGCGGTACTCATCGAGCGTGGTTGCACCGATACATTGAATTTCACCGCGTGCCAGTGCTGGCTTCAGCACGTTGGCAGCATCGATAGCTCCCTCGGCACCGCCTGCGCCCACCAACGTATGCAATTCGTCGATAAAGAGAATGGTGTTCTTTGCTCGTCGAACTTCGTTCATCACTGCCTTGATACGCTCTTCGAATTGTCCGCGATATTTAGTACCGGCGACCATCATGGCCAAATCGAGGACCACTATTCGCTTGTCGGCCAAGATCTCCGGTACTTCGCCCGCCACCACGCGCTGTGCGAATCCTTCAACAATCGCAGTCTTTCCCACGCCTGCTTCACCCAGGAGCACTGGATTGTTCTTGCTGCGGCGGCAAAGGATCTGGACGGCGCGCTCAATTTCGCGAGCGCGACCGATAACAGGATCCAGTTTGTTTTGTTTGGCCAACTCTGTTAAATCGCGGCCGAAGCTATCCAAGGCAGGCGTCTTGCTCTTCGAACCCTTCGATGAACCGCTGGCTTCACCGCGCTCTCCGCCAGCGCCTTCGCGCCCACCACGCTCTCCGCCTTCTCCGCTTTCCATGCCGTGTCCGAGTAGATTGAGTACTTCCTCGCGAACGTCATCAAGCTTCAGTCCGAGGTTCATCAATACTTGGGCAGCAACACCCTCCTGCTCGCGTAGCAAGCCCAGCAGAATATGCTCGGTACCGACATAGTTGTGATTTAAATTTCGAGCCTCTTCCATCGAGTACTCGATTACTTTCTTCGCCCGTGGTGTCTGCGGCAATTTACCGATCGTTACCATCTCGGGACCGCTTTGAACCAGTTTTTCGACCTCAAGTCGAATCTTGCGTAGGTCGACGTCCAGGTTTTTCAGCACGTTCGCAGCCACGCCGCTGCCTTCTTTGACTAAACCCAACAAAATATGCTCGGTTCCAATGTACTCATGATTGAATCGCTGAGCTTCTTGGTTCGCAAGTTGCATAACTTTGCGAGCACGGTCGGTAAATCGTTCGTACATGTTGAACCCCTAAATGAGCCGTACGCGGCCACCGTGGAAACCTCTGGAATCCTTCGGATGGGTGCGATTAATGTTGCAAGTTCGAAAATAAGTTGATAGCTGACCGCGGGTGGCCAACAACCAGGTTGGTTGCAAACCTTATGCCATACCTCCAAGAGTGTCAAAATGGCGCAATTAAGGCAAGTAGGGGCATAAGGAAATCAACCGTCAATATTCCTGCCAGCTAAATAGGTCTAGGGCTTGGCCTTTTGCTACAAATCTCCAACAAAAGGCCGCCGCTCCGCCTACATGCGTGCAGTTACGATAATCGTAGCGGTTTTAACAGTTTGTGGTGAGATCAGCTTGGCAAGCGGGCAGGCCATTGCAGCGGCTTTTTCAGAGCTGTTTTACGAGCTCACCCAGCGATTGTCGCGAGTTGTCAATCGGCGCGAATGTTTTTTGACATTTCCACAATCCTGTCTTCAGGACTGGACACTTAGATTGGTGGAACAGTATTTGACTGCAACGCAGTATCGCCAGGTTCGGACTGCAAAGTGTGCAACTGCTCGTCTAACGCATTCGTGGTAGCCATGTCCCGCTCTATAAGGCACTTTTCGCGTTTAATTTCATACTGCCAGGGAGCGGCAGCGTCGATGAGTTCCAATTGACCAAGGCGTCGCAGGGCGGCTTGCCATCGCTTGGTGCGTCTGAGGACACATGCCAATAACAACAATGCTTCCGCATCGCGCGGGTGCTGATGCAATATCTCAAGCAGAATGGCTTCCGCTTCGAAAAAGTTGCCAGCTAAATACTCTGCTTGCGCAGTGACAAACATCTCTGCCCCAGAAGTGCTGCTCGTTTCCAGCATTGACCGCAAGCAGAGTAGATTCCGCCCGCTAGTCACAAGCCAAGTGGACACAGCCGCCAACCATAACAACCGCAGTAGCCCGATAGAAATCCAAGCGGGCCACACAAATGTCGCCAGCAATAGTCCGCAAACGCACCAAGAAAATACAATTGCAATCACCAAACCGCGCGCGAGTCCCAGATGCCACGCTGAGGGAAGCCCTGGCCAGAAGCATACAGCGCGAAATGCCAACATAAGAATGTCTTTGCGTCTGAGAATTTTCTAGTAAGCCCCCGCGGGTGTCCAATCGTTTTACTACAAAATGTCCACAGGCCGCAAACTCAATCCCGCAAGCTGGGAATTGAAAAGGGGGCGGCAGTTGCTAGCCGGATTCTCTGGGCTGGACTTAGCGAATTGCCAGCATTTTGTTTGGCGAACGGAGAGCTGCGGCTTTCCTCGTGGGTTCTCGACCGTTATGCTTAGTTTCAGTTTCAGTAACGTCGAAATCGTCGAAAGAGTGGTCGGATTTGCAAATGAGTGAAGCAACAGTCAAGGGGCACGTTCATCTGGTAGAAGAAACCAAGACCTTTGGACAAAAAGGGTTTCGGAAAAGAACGGTCGTCTTGGAACAGGATAACGGTCGATTCCAGAATTTTATTCCCGTCGAGTTCCTGCAGGACGCTTGCGATCGCGTGGACGGGATCAAAGTGGGCGATGAAATCGAGGTAAGCTATCGCCTCAACGGTCGAAAATGGCAACGCGATGCTGACAGTGAAGTCAAATTCTTCCTAAGTTGTGAAGCCACCAGTTTTCGGATGCTGAGCGGTGCGGCCAATGTAGGCCCCAGTGGTTTCAGCGGTGATCCCAATAGCGATCTAGCAGAAGCTGCCTACGAAGACGACGACGAAGTTCCGTTTTAACCGCTGGGAACCTCTTTAGCTGTCGCAGCGTTCGTCGAGCTCTGGATAAGGTTGCCTCCGTGAAACATACGATTCGAGAAGAACTGCACGGCGTAGCCTTGTTTATCGGAGCTCTGTGGTTTGTCTATCTGTTGGACTGGATAGTTCCAATCAAATTCACCGATTGGGGAGTCGTACCACGCACGATTTGGGGACTGGTTGGGATTCCCTTGAGTCCCTTCCTACACGCGAGTTTCGGACATTTGCTTGGGAATACAATCCCGCTTGCCATCTTGTTGACTCTGCTGGCCGGTAGTCGGGCAAGGAGTTGGGAAACAGTAATAGAAGTCATACTGCTCGGTGGCGGTTTGCTCTGGGTTTTTGGGCGATCTGCAGTTCACGTCGGCGCGAGCGGCTTGGTGTACGGGCTGATCGCATTTCTGTTGGTGGCCGGGTTCCGCGAAAAACGCTTTGTTCCGCTGATGATCTCACTGTTGGTGGGATTCTTGTACGGCGGAACACTCTTGTGGGGAGTGCTGCCCTCCATAGGAACTCATGTTTCTTGGGATGGTCACCTCTGTGGGGCGGTCGCCGGAGGGTTGTTCGGATACTTTGTAATCGAAAAGCCCGTTGCAGGATTTATCGCGGAGCCTCACATCTCGCAAACGTTGCCGTAGTGCGCCGCCTGTGCGGAACGAAGTTATTGTGTGTCATCCTCGTGGGTCGACAGCTGGTGCACCGATTCCCGCGCCCTGTGGCATGTATTTGCAGAGCAGAATGCCTAAGAAATATAGTGCTACGAGCGGAATAAACAGACCCAGCATGCTGTAGATATCTGCCGGGGTCAGGATCATAGACAAGAAGGCAATCGTCAGTACAGCGATTCGCCATTGTGCCAAAAACGTATTTACAGTGATGACTCCGAATCGATGCAATCCGAGCATCAGGATTGGCAATTGAAAGGCGATACCGAACCCGAGCGGCAGCATAAGAGCGAACGACATATAATCGTTCAGGCGTGGCGTGAATTCGACGTTTAGACCCGCGGTGTACGTCATGAGAAACCCGAGCACGAGACGAAAAATCACAAAGAATGCCAGCGCCACACCCGCAAGAAACAACACCAGGCTCAATGGCAGATACCAAAACACGTAGCGCCGTTCATGCGGGTACAGTCCGGCTGCGAGGAACTGCCAAATGTGCCAAAAAATTCCAGGGCTGCCAATTACGACTCCTGCTACCAAACCGGCTTTCAGCCAAATCATAAAGCCTTCGGTAATCGTCAAACTCACTAGTTTGTTTGGAATCGGGCGAAACAATAAGAATGGCTCGAGTCGCTGTAGCTTCTCAAGATCGATGCCCTGCCAAGGATTGGATCTTTTTCCAACGGCTGGTTCGCTGCTGACCACTTCGGATTCAGCGACGGCGCTCTGCGCAGGAGCCTCTGCTGCGTTAGCGACGGACGTCGTCGCTCCTTCGATCTGCGTGGCCTCAGCGTTAACGGCCTCAGCGCTAACTGATGGTCCAGGCATTTCCGCAATAGTGCGAGGATCGACGAACACACGCTCAGGCATAATTTCGTTGAACGCGATCCACTCTGCCAACTCTTCGGTGGGCTCAACGCCATTGGCTTCAAGGAACTGCTGTTTGGCTTGGGCGACATAGAAATCAGATATCGCCAGTGTGAGGGGACGCTCGATAAAGTGAACGATTTTTTCTGCGAAGAAAAGTCCGATCGCTGTGCCAATGCCTAGCCAAATAAATGCCTTACCGAGCGCCTTACGGAGCTCCTCCAAATGCTCCCCAAACGACATGGAGCTTTTTTCGAAAAGATCGTCAGCAGGTTGCTTTTTAAGCATTCCAGGCCGTTCCTGTTGGTGGGCAAGTTTCGC
>JBGSTP010000161.1:0-4579 GCA_041736515.1 Pirellulaceae bacterium | reverse complement strand
TGAAAGCGTAAAATGGGCTCGAATCCTTCGAGTCTAGCACCATCGCTCCCTGGTCCGGCTCACATTGTTCGTCTGCACATTGACTAAAGACAACCCCTGCCTATTATTTCTCTCGATTACGCGACCTTCAAAGCACTGATGCCTATACTTATTTGGCTTCTTTGCAATCTCGATTGAGCAGCGAGGACTGCCTACGCAACTTTTCTCATTGACTGAGAGCGCCAATAATGAGCTGCTGGGGTCTTCCCATCTCCACTTGTCGATGGTGGACAATTTTAACCGCATACCAAGCGATGGCACTTCTCGATACTGTAAGGCAATATCATCTTGGTTCAGGTTTCGATAAAACTGGCCCACATGTAATACGCTCCCCTTTTCGAGTTGGGGTTGCGTTATCGTACATGAGTGTCCCGTGTTTTCCATCACTTAGTTGCTCACTCAGATGCTCAACAGCGTCGTACGCGTTGAAAATCAGCTTTGACTCGACACCCGATTCGCGAAGCACCAGAACGCGAATTCTGCATCCTGGCCAAGTTAAAGTGGAAGGTTCGACTTCCCACAGCACTTCGGCATTCGAACATAACCACCTAATGGAAATATTTCCACTGCTTTCAACAGAAATCTCGGAATGCGGCACGCGATCGTGAAGCTTGTTATTCACGTAAGATAGCAGCAAGGTTGCAGATTCGAGAGAACTTTCAGAAACGTCCTTAAGACCGCGCATGGCTGCGCTCACCACCGAGTGCTCAGGCATCTGCTCTTTGATCTGGCCTATACAAACCCGGGAACGCGCAGCTGCCAATGAACTTATCCGTTCAGCTCGTTCCCATACCCTAGCTATCGACCGCAAAGCTACGTATGGCGTTTGTCTGCACGCTCTCCGTACGTAAAGTTCAAGTGCGTCTGCATGCGTTGCAGCAGTGTGCAATTGTATGTCGTGGACCGTGCCAACATTGCCCGCTAGAAAACCGTACACGCTATCTGCAGTATTATCCTTGATCTGGTAGATGTTTGCGCTGTGGCCCTCTGCCCCAGAGTCGTGCATTAACTGGAGGACCCATTCCGGCGTCGGAATTCTGTCAGCAGACTTTACCGCAGGTTTTTCTGGTTGCTTCATGGCATCATTCCGGACTGTTCTGACAAATTCGGCATTTTTAATTTTTTCTCATCGCATAGGTCTGCGAGAATCTGCAGTTTATTAGTGGCTTCAATAGCTTTACTAGTTAACGATTCAAGCAATTCCTCCGTCAGCGATAAAACCATGAGCGAGTCCTGGCCTTCTATATCCAGGTACATTGTTGTAATTGGCATCACTCCTGCAACTTCCGTGCGATCCGAACTGAAAACCGGTCTCAAGTCGCAAACGATTTCCACGGAGTCTACGCCCACCCCCATTGAGAGGAGGTACTCTGCTTTACTTTGAAGCGACAGACCCTCAACTGTAAGCAGTTTCATTATCCTGTCGGCGATCAAATCGGCATTGCTAAACTCTTCGGATTCGCGGATTACTTCCTCTAACGCTTCGAGTGTCTCCTCTCTTGCGTCATCAGAATTCTTGACCATTTGATTCAGCCCGGCAATTATGCGGTGCACGGGTTCTGGGGAGTCCACGAGACTTTCTACCGCCGAGCTAATTGCCTCGTAGTCGAGAAATACCTTCGGTGCGCGCAACCCCTCCAATAGCCGATCGAACTGCTCTTGCTTAAGCTGCGATAGTGCCTCTGCGTCGCGGATGAAAGTTGGCTCCTTCATTAACTTTGCAAAGGTGGCGTTGATTGGCGGTGAAAACTTGAAGCTAACGCGTTTCATCTTCTTATCGATCGGAAATTGCTGGCTTACTCGAAAAACGCCGCTTGAATGCACTTCGGTTGGTCAGCGTTGCTCTTAAGCGTATTAACGGGTAAAAGTCAAGACTGACTGCATCAAAGGGTAAGAACAATTATAGCACGAGTTCAAACTGCTGCTCGGACGCGTTCGGACACTCTACGGTTCAGTCAAAGCCTCACACGGTCCGTTTTTGTCGGGTCAGCGTATGTTGCCGGTGTAGCTAAGTCAACTTTAACGCCAAAATAGCTATCCCAAAAAAGAATTTTCTGTCCAAAACAGCAATAAGTTATGCGAGCCCTTAATCAAACAGACTCGGTAATGGTTGGCGGCTATCCGGCGAATTCTTGTAGGTCAGGATGGTATCGGCAATTGTTTGGAGGCGGTCTTTTAACTGGCTGTCTTTGAATGCGAGACTCGCTCCTACGCGTGCGGCTAACTCGTCACCGTTTAACGCAGTCGGCACTGCGACAGGGCCTTCAAGAACCAGTTTCTTTTCTGAAATTCCGACGATGGTGACGGACGTCAGAAGATCCCACGAGATCCAGCCAACTCGATTGCCGTAGCCAGAGCCTGTGATAATGCGCCACAGCAAAACGGGCTTGGACGGCGTAGTCCAGTCGTCGTTTAAGGCCGATGCGGTAATGACTCGAACTTCGACGCCATCGTGACAAAGTCGGATCAGCGGTCGCGCTCGGGCAAGAAAGTTCTTCCATAAAACCCAAGTGAGAAACCCGAGAACAATCGCGATCGCACTCACAACTACCCCGGCGACCGGTGGGAAAGGCTTGCCAAAGTCGTCTTTGACTTGTCCTAACAAAATAAGCGGCCCCATCAGCGCCATGCTAATGAAGACGAACGCAGCGATCGAGCCTCCCAAGGCAAAGAGCCATCACTTTTCATAAAATGCCGTTTGTAGTTTTTGGGTTCCAGCCATGTTGCGCTCGATCAGGAGTAGTCTCAAAACAGTCCCGAATTATGGCGGCCCTCAAGTGCACGAGCAACTAGCCAGTCGAGTACCGCTTACCGCACAGTCGATGGCGGATCGGTCCCCCTTCGGCGTGCTGCAAGGTCCCGAGTTCCGAAGCGGGATTTGTTCAGGGTACCAGAGCGAAACGGATGGCAACAACTTCTTTGACTATTCGATCGCAGTGACCGGAATACCGTCATTTCGCCCCGCCATTGCGCGGAATATTCGCATTTCAACAGTGGTTGCAATGGTGTGAGTTGAACCGTCCATCAACAGGAATAGGCAGCCTCCCTGATGAGGGCTCCAGAAGCCGCCTGGGCTGCCCGTCGGTGCATTGGGGCCGCCGGTTCTCACATGGACACTGACCATGGTGATTGCGGGTCGAACTGTTGCGCCTATAATTTGCCCACGCTGCTGCGCCATCCATGGAGAAAAAACGGTTTGTGCGGTAGGGATAACACCCGCCCAACCATTCGGCGTGAACATACTCGCTCGTTCCCCTAGCCCGATTGTATTCGACGTTCCGTCATTTATGTCAGCATGACGGATGGCCATATTGCGGTGGAAAATGCCATTAAATGGTTGCTGCTCATACATCGCACTGTAGCCTGGCGCGTTGGCCGGATCGCCGCCACCGACGCAGCCAACGTAACTGGAGTGAGCAAGATTGTTGATGTTGAGGGTAGTGGGCCAGACGCTAACAGGTTGGTTCCAAGTGTCTGAAGGGCATTGATAGCCGCTAACCTTTGTGCTGCGAGCGATTTGATTGAGCGGATCCGAAATCGGCAAACCGAAATTGATTGTGCTATGTAGACTCGCTTGCTCCATTTGGGGCAATAGCAAGGCGAACAGACTCCAGCCTGGTCCTGCTTCTGGGACTGGATCGTTTCCGCCCCCGGGCCAGGTTCCTGTTACGCGGGAGATGAAACCGGGTGGGAAACGACGATGAGCCGACTCGTAGTTGTGCATCGCTAGCCCAATCTGCTTGAGATTGTTGGTGCACTGGATACGTCGCGCGGCTTCGCGGGCCGCTTGAACGGCAGGGAGCAAGAGTCCGACGAGGATGCCAATGATCGCAATGACAACTAGGAGTTCCACGAGCGTAAATGCGCTGCGGCGAGTGTACCGACGAGCAGTAGATTGCGTGGGCATTGAGCGAGCTTCCTTTGGGTACGAAAAAGTAAACGGGTGCTGAGGCATCCGATGCTTGAACGGTTTCCACAAAAGGCTGGCTGGAGGAGGAAGCTCGCTGGCTGGCGGAGGGAAATCGGAGAATGGATGGCCAAGTGCCTTGGCAGGAATTATGCCGCAGCTTACTGAGACTCAGTATCACTAAGTCTGGTTTTTATTGCAAGCCTATCGCCACTGGGAATTTCGAAGTGTGTTATCGTCGCCGTGTTTGCAATTACGGGAACTGACGAAATCGAGGCGCGCGAATCGAAGCTACATTGCAAGAGTTGCAAAGCGATCAAGAACGCCTTGTTTGGTGAAACTAGGCGGAACGAATCGGCTTTTTGGGAGTTCGCGACCTAAGCTTGAGATGGTATGTGCAGGCACTGAATCCGTCATCTGTGTTAACTGGGCGCAATCGTTATGGCCGTCAATAAACAATCTATCGGCATCCTTACCAGCGGGGGCGACTGCCCTGGGCTGAACGCCGTCATTCGCGGCACTGTTAAATGTGCTGAGGCGCTAGGTTATGGAGTGATCGGCATTCAACGTGGGTACGAAGGATTGGTCGATCCGGTCAGTGTGATTGAACTGACGTCTCAAAATACTTCGGGG
>JBGSTP010000299.1:0-19163 GCA_041736515.1 Pirellulaceae bacterium | reverse complement strand
GCCGAATTGCCCCCACAGCCATATGCAATAGTAGACTAACCGCCAGCATGTTGACAGTCGTTAGCAAGAAGCTGCGTGGCAAGTAAAACGGTTGTATGTCGCCAGCTTGCGGCGCAATTCTAAGTAGCACATAAATGGCATAGAGTATCGAACAGCTTACGAAGAACACGCTCAACGAAGCGATAAAGAGCCACGCCCCCTGTTCGCTGCGTCGGTCTTCGGCAAGCCGGTTAGTGGTTGGCATGGATGGTTCAGCTGGAAATAAAAAGGGGATTTTCTAAAAATGCTCTATGCGGTGACCGCATGGGGATGCGCGGCATTCATCCACAGCCCAAGCCCAGGATCACTAATGAAATAGAACTCTTCACCGGTCACATCCCGATGCCAGCCATTGGTGAGCCCTTCGCAACGATAGTACTTAGTCAAGTCCTGCCAGTCGCCATATTGGTAGCCGACCGAATTAATTTCTTGCTCTGACATCTGGCCCGGCGCATAAACTATTTCGAAGCGTCCCTCGCTTGTACCGTGAATGAGGTGGGCAGCCGTGCCAAGATTTTCCTGAAGATCCTGGTTCTCTTCCACAAACTTTAGGACCTTAGGGGTGTGGCGGTAGCCGTATTTACGAATGAGTCCATCGACTTTGGCGCTTTCACCGAATTGCGTAACCCCAGGCGCGATGACGACAAGCCGTCCTCCATCGCCAATCAACATGCGAGTTCGATAGATCGACTTGTTAGCCAACCAAGTGCGTTTATATTTCTGTGGGTTCATCGTCACAACTACCGTCTTGGGAGCGCGATCGACTACAAAGCAATTCACCTGAGCTGCCAAGGCACCGGCTTCAAAAAACACATCGTGCGAATTGCCTACGTACAGGCCACGCACAACTTTCTCTCCGGATGCGAGCGATTCGATGACTGTCAAAACATACATCAATGGCATGCTCTGACAGAATCGATCCTGAGCTTCATTCAAAATTCTTCTCAATGGCGTATCGCAGCGTCCCATGATGCGTTCCATGCCGTAAAGCGCAGTCAGGTAGTGGCTCTCATTGATTCCCTTGTCACCACCCGTGCCAACAAATACATTCTTGTTGTAATTCGCCATGCCAATCACTTCGTGCGGTACAACTTGTCCGATGGAAAGGATTAAGTCGTGCCCACCTTCCACCAAGAGCCGGTTCACCTGCGCAGCCCACGGGCGTGCATAGATGCCTTCGGTTGCCTGCGAAACGAAACTTGCATCAACGTGACCAAGAGTCACAACATCATTCTGCCAGTCGTGGATGCGAATCAAATCCCGGGGCAAATCGCCAAACATATAGTTAAGCTCGGCTTCGTTCATGGCTTCGTGTGTACCAAGAGCTGGCATCACGTCTTTCAAGCGATCTCCAAGCATTTCATGCGCGAGCCGCGTCAAATCGCCGGCGCGACTGTCGCTACGCGTATGGTCCGGTGGAAGCGCCAGGACTTTCTGCGGGGCTCCAGCCGCATCCAGGGCTGCTTGCAACGCTTCGCGAAAATCGGCTTCGCCTAGTACGCACGAGGTGCTGCCCCGGCTGAAGAAGATGGTCATAGTCGAGATGTCCTGGAGGAAAGCGCACGTCCTTAGACTGCGCAGGTTAGTTTTCGTTCTCGGATTAGTCCTGAAATTGTTCTGCAGCCCGGTTTAAGCACGGGACCAATTGAGCATCCCGTGCGTCGTTCCCCCACTCTCGTTCCCGTCGTCGTCGCAGCCGCGATCAAAGGTGCGCGATCGGTCGCGGCTGCAACAATGGTGGCACGCCAGCTCGCGAAATCCTGGAATTGGCTTCGCAGGCTATCACCTGCCGGCGCTACCCGACTAAAAATAGCGCAACTTCAAAACCCTTACAGCGGCCAATCCTCTGGTTGGAGAGGCACATGCAACATGCGGCAAGCCACACGATACCGGTCGAAAACCGATTTTAATGCGCGAGACTCACAGCTCCCATGGGGCCTGCCTAATAAAATGTGATATCGTACCTCTCCTCTGGACAGTTGTTTGCGTTGACGTCAATTGAAGGTGTGAATTATGGATGCAATTGAAATTCTCGGCGGTCTACTCGGCGGTGGAAAGTCTCAGGGCGGCGGGCTGGGTGGAAAAATCCTAAAGGATTTGATCAACGCCGGTACGCGTGGCGGTGCATCGCCGGCGCCCCAGACTCGACAAGCGCCACAGCCCTCTGGATATACCCCTGACGATCGTCGCAAATCAGTGGAAGAGCGCGCGCGAGAACTCGAAGACTTGCTCGGCGTCGCCAAGGGACGTAGCCAAGGCTCAGCTCACCAGTCTCAATCGCCGCCTCCAACCCAACCTAAATACCAACCACCCCCACCACCCTCCAGACCGCGCTACCAGGAGCCACAAATTTCGGCTCAGCCATCCGACTTTCCGCCAGGCACTGGATACGGCCAAGCTGCACCTCGGCAGGATTCCAACCTTCATCGCCCTGCGCCCATGAACCAAAACGATGAAGCGCTCGTGCTCGTACGCGCGATGATCAATGCGGCCAAAGCCGACGGGAGTATCAGCCCACAGGAACAACAGGCTATTCTCGAACGCATATCCAACCCAACTCAGGAAACTATCAATTTCCTGCGAGAGGAATTCTCGACGCCACTGAATGTTCGAGATTTTGCATGGTCCGTACCACTCGGCATGGAACAGCAGGTCTATACCCTTTCGCTCGCCTCGATTGATCTCGATACGAATCCCGAAGCCAATTACCTCCGCGATTTGGCGCATGGGTTGAGATTAGAGCCTGATTTCTGTAACGATCTACATCGTCGTTACAACGCCCCTGCGATTTTTTAGCGTCCTGTTTTGTCGGGGCATGGGCTGCCTGTCTCGAATTGCGTGCACCGTGATTGCTCATGCTACAATCGTGCGCAGAGTCCAGCGTCTTGCGTGGACTCTGCCGTATTTAGTGACCCCAAAAAGATCTCGGCCGCTTAGTTGCGCTTCAGCGAATCGCGGATCTCGCGCAACAGCACAATGTCTTCGCTAGGAGGCGCCGGGGCTGCAGCCTCCTCTTTAGCGACTTTAGCTTTGACGCTGTTCAGCACTTTCACCGCTAGGAAAATCGCCACAGCAATGATCAGGAAGTCAACGATGGTCTGGAGAAACGGACCATAGTTCAAAATGGCGTAGTCCGTTGGCTGTAATTTGATGGAACCATCTGCCTCGGTAACCATCTTGCCAGCTTCGTCGATTACCGGAGCGTCTGTCTTGACTTTTAGCGCAAGTTCGTTGAAATTCACGCCATACTTTGCTGTCAATAAATTCAAAGGCGGCATGATGATGTTCGCTACAAACGAACTGACAATCTTGCCGAAAGCCGCACCAATGACGACGCCCACCGCCAGGTCAACGACGTTTCCTCGCATGGCAAATTCACGAAATTCTTTTATCAAACTCATGTCAATACTCCTAAGTGCATTCACGAAGTCCTCCGTCGGTCTCTCGAATGGAAAGACCGGCCTCGAACAGTGGGGGGGGCTGTGCCACCAGACTAACCGCTACGGTAAGATAACCATAATGCGGTGACTGGCACAACGTAGGATCTACTTAGGTTTGGATGGAATCTGACAATCTCAACATGGCGATTACGGCTTCTACTGTTTCGCAGCCTTTGTTGCCAACGTTTCCTCCCGCGCGGTGAATTGCTTGCTCGAGCGAGTTGCAAGTCAACAACCCAAAGCCGATCGGTTTTCCCGTCGCCATCATCAGCTCCATCAATGCGTTACTGACAGCGCGATTGATATGTTGATCGTGAGAGGTTTCCCCGCGTATGACTGCCCCCAGGGCTACAACTCCGACAATATTTGGTAGCTCGGCAAGCTGCTTGCATGCCAGTGGGAGTTCCCATGCTCCAGGGACACGGATAATTCTAAGTGCGGAGTCTCCAAAACCCGCCTTCTGCAACGACTCAACGCTCCCCTCAAGTAATCGATTCGTGATATTGGAATTGTAGGTTGAAACGACAATACCAATTTGCTTCGCTGTTTCCGTCATGCTCATTTAGCTCAACTTCCTAGGGGCGTTTCAACGGGCCGCGCCGTCTATCTGGGGACGGCATCATTGGGGGCGGCATCACTGGGGACGGAGGCTCATCAGGAACTCTGCATTTGATTTCTTCTTTTCCAACTGCCCAACAAGTTTCTCCATTGCGTCCGGTGCATTCATTTCACCCAGAATACGGCGCAGAGCCGATACTCGCTTGTGCTCTTCCTTGTCCATCAACACCTCTTCGCGACGCGTACCGCTCTTGTTCAAGTCGATGGCGGGCCAGATGCGACGATCGACGAGCGTACGATCGAGCACAATTTCCAAATTTCCAGTTCCTTTAAACTCTTCGAAAATGATGTCATCCATCTTGCTGCCCGTATCGATCAGCGCAGTCGCAATGATGGTCAGCGATCCCCCTTCCTCGACCTTGCGCGCCGAGCCGAAGAAAGATTTGGGTTTTTGCAATGCGTTGGCATCCAGGCCACCGGTCAGCAGTTTTCCACTCTGCGGGCACTCGCTATTCCAAGCGCGAGCCAAACGCGTAATGCTGTCCAGAAAAATGACAACATCGACGCCGTATTCGACCATCCGCTTGGCTTTTTCGAGCACCATTTGCGCAACTTGGATATGACGCGATGAGGGCTCATCGAAAGTGCTGCTGACAACTTCGCAATTGCGACCGCGAACTTCGCGCTCCATGTCGGTAACTTCTTCTGGTCGCTCATCAATTAGCAGCATCATGACATAGGCTTCCGGGTAATTCTTGAGTACGGCTCGCGCCATCTTCTGCATTAGAATTGTTTTTCCCGCACGCGGTGGGCTTACGATCAAACCTCGCTGTCCGAAGCCGATCGGGGTAAACATATCGACGACTCGAGTTTCCAAAACATCGGGCTCAGTTTCCAGCACGATTCGCTGATCAGGATGGAGAGGAGTGAGTTCCTCAAAGCTGACCTTGCGATGGCGGAGATCTGGGTCGTGAAAGTTAATCGCTTCAACGCGCAGCAGCGCAAAATATCGCTCGTTCTCCTTCGGCGGACGAATTTGCCCAGCTACGGTAGAACCCGTTTGCAAGCCAAATCGCCGAATTTGGCTTGGCGATACGTAGATGTCATCCGGACAGGAGATGTAGTGATGCTTGAAACTACGCAAAAAGCCGAAGCCGTCGGGAAGGATTTCAAGTGTTCCTTCCCCAAACATCAACCCATTGCTCTTGAGCCGCGACTTAAGAATTTGAAACACGATTTCGCGCTTACTTAGGCCCGCCGACTCAACTTGTGCAGCGATCGCCACAGCCTGTAGCGCGGAATCGTCCATGGCCTGCAAATCAGCAAACGTCGGATTCTCTTGGCTGACTTCTGGTGCACTGGACGCGCGTACGCCGCTCTGTCGTGACTCGATTGCTATTTCTTCAGCCAGCGACATCGGTTCGCGATCGGAATCCAGCTCGCGAATGCGCTCTTCAACTTCTGGATTCTGCTCTGGGGCCCGGGTACGCCCCAAGGGCGGACGACGATCCTGTCGATCCCCTCGCCACCGGCGAGGACGTTGACCGTTCATTCTATGTTGCTCCTGACGGAAACGGCCCAGTCGCCATGGATCGGTTTAGGAAAGGGATTCCGCCGAAGATGGTAACTAGCCGCGCGTTCGTATCTACGTGAATAGACCTGCGACTATCGATTGAATTCAGACTCAAAAAATAGCCGCCTAACGAACCGCTGGGGATTGTTGATGAGGGGGTGCCATTCTCAAACTGGCTCTTATTCAATTCAGTATAGGCGCGAAGTTTCCAGGAGCATAGCAAGCGAATCGCCCTGTTGATCGGAAAACGTGGCATATTGGTGGTCGAGGGCTGCTCAACGGGCGGTCAGTTTACGACAGTCTCTAACTACAGGAAGCGTACTTTCCCTTGGTAATGTCCAGAATTTTCTCGAACCTTCCTGGACACCACGGTAGCGGTTTGGTGGATAGATTATGGGCTGACAAGGATTTCTCCAATGGGTTGCCGGTCAGGCCAGTAGGAGATCACATAGCTGTTGCGTCCGTCCGCAACGTTTAAGTCACAGCCCGCGCCCTGGCCTACAGGACGACCTGCAACGATTGGCTCCAAGTGGAGCTGGTGTGGACCAACGGGCAATTCTAAGCGGAGGATTTGTATTTCGCGGGGGAGCAGACCCCAACATCGCGTGTCGGCTGATTCAGTCGCTTCCCACAATACGCCCGCCGCGTCCATCGCTAACGACGCCAATGAGGAGTTGACTTCCAGTTGCTCCTTGGCAGCATACACGGCCCCTTTCTTGATAACTCGCCTAGCAACGGTGCGTGCCATAATTTCGGGCAACTTCGCTTCGTAGGTATCGCTGGCCAATTGATGCAGGTCGCTGATCGGCAATGTCGTGGAAATTGGCTGACCATTTACTTCAACCCCCACCAGATCGAACGGTTTGGGGGGACTGACAATTCGAGCAATTTTAATGGGAGCCAACGTCGGTGGCACGGAGTATTCGCCGACTGCAGAAACAATCTGATCAGCGATCAAAAGCGCCTGCTGCGTCGCCTGTTCCTCGACTTCAACTTTGTACGGCCCGCGGCCCACCATCGCTATCACATAAACGACTCCATGTCCCGGCGAACTATGAACACCATTCGTGGCCCGCGCTAGGTCGGCCTCGATGAACATCGAATTCGGTTGTAGCTGTGCGGCAGCTGCATATCCACGCGCTGCGTCGTCGTAATTGTTTAGGCTGGCTTCGCGAATCACGCCGCGCAAATAAGGCGCTATCGCAGGCACACAGTACGTTTCTGGTATGCCATCGCCCCAACGCGTCACAGCTTGGGTTCGCAGTTCTTCCTGCTTGGCCAAGGTCTGCAGGGAGTAGCTTTCTGCATCCGTGCCATCCTGCAGTAGACTGGCCAATGTCAGAAAGACTCGAACCAGGATCTTTTCGTAGTCCTCACCACTGTAGGCCCTGCGCTGGTCATCGGTGACGTACGATGCCGCCGCTTCAGCCAGACTTTTTTGTTCTAGGTGGTCGAGTTTGTCGCGGATACTTCGCAAGCGGCGTTCGGCACTCGCTGGGTCACCTTGCAACAAGTCGATGATGGCCAGGTCAAGCTCGATGACATTCTCATCGCCCTTGGGTTTCGACGCTAGCTTGGCTAACTGTGTGTGAGCCTGCGTCAAATCGTTCGTATAGAATGCTTGTCGAGGCGCAAGCAGACGCTGGGTGTGAGTAGCACAGCCGCCCACAATCAACAGCAGTGCGGACCATTTCCAGAGCGAGTTTGCGCTAGTCCTTATTCTCAACTGCATTGGCTCGCCTGGATTCGTGCGTACAAGCTCGAGCTAGCCCGGATCTTTCATGACCCGAAGCGTGAGCAAGGGATTCGCTCGTAATCCCTCGCTTGCGCGTTTTGATGTCGCGCTTTTAATACTAAATATCAGCTCGACGCGCCAGCGAGTGCATCCCTGGCTTCCGTGAGCGTGGTTTAATCCTGAGGGTCTAAAACATTCAACCCACTCGCTGGCGCGACGAGCTGATATTTCGCGGTCAAAAACGAAAAGTGCGTCAAATTGTGCAACATCAAAACTTGCGCGTCGGGGTATGAATAGCAGAGTGTATTTTTGATAGGGGACATAAGTAGTTTCCAGGCATTAGGTTGCAGCAATACTGGGTATTAGCGTGAATAATTCGGGCTAGCGACCTGCCGGAAAAAGACTGTAGTTGGCGAGTTTGCCAAGCGGCGATTTGTGATAACCCTTGCGAATCGTTGCCTGCTCTTTGGTATACGCGCCCGAACGGGTATCCACCATTTCGAGTGTCAACAAATAATCTCGCTGAGACGAACTGTTGCGTTCCGTTGTGCCACTGGTCAATGTCGCATACAACAAGTAGTCCACCGGTTGCCCGTCGCGTTGCAACACGGCTGTAAACAATTGCATGTTGCCTGGAACGAGCAATGAGTCTGGGCGCAGCCGCGTTTCGTGCAGCGCAGAATCTACCATGCGGCGACTGATGGCTTGGAACGATCCCTCGCGATTGACCTGCGTGTCAATTAATTCGTAGATCTGTTCTTTGAAGTCACCCAACTCTTCCGAACTTTTATTCTCCACGCCCACAAAGCAAACGCGGCGCGGCAGAGGCATCCCATCGGGGCCGAATGCCGCCGATGCTGATGGAGATTGGCAAGCACCGAGCAGTTTCGCTACCGATTCCTCAATCAGCGGCTTGTAGACTTCGCTACCTGCAGTATGGCTGCCAACCATGTCCGGCTGATCTTCGCGAACGATGTGGCCAAATTGGTAGCTTCGACAGCCGGCACTTACCAGCAAGCTCAGTAAGCCAATGCCTATTCCGCGTTTCAACATCTTCATCCTTGATTCCTACCAACGTGGTGGTTGGTCGCACGCGAGAAAATCTTCCATGACTTTCAGAGTGTCTATGTACCGCGCCCTGGCTACCGACCGCAACATGCATCTGCCCCGAGAGTCTAGGTTCTAGGGTCTAGATTTCGGCGCGCCGGCGTGCCAAGTTTGCTAGCAAGGCCCGCCTGCCTTTGCTTGACTCTAACATCGGTCCAAGCAGCAAAGAGCATTCAGTTAATCTGCCCAGCCCACCAACCAGCCAAGCCCTTGGCCCCCCGGCGGAACTGAGCGACGCGTTTCCGCCCGAAACGCTCCCTTCAGGAGTAGCTCCAGGGCCAATTCTCGTCGTTAAAACCGCTACAATCGTTAAACATGCCCGGTTTCGGGCGCCGCAGCACACCGGGAAATGTCGAATTCTCAGGAAAATTGGGCCACTCCCTCAGAGTGTGGAGCTGAAAGCCTAGCTTCTGGCTACCCCGGCAGAGTAAACTATGTCTCTTAGAGTTGCGTTGGTAGCATTTCAGGTGAGACCGACACGAGGCCGCCATGGTGGCTCTGCAGGCCCAGGCAAATTCGAACCATTGCGCCATTTTCTATCCTAGGCATCCCGCTGGCTTGAGAATTGATCACAGTGCCGACTCAAAAAAATGATATCGACGCCCAAGCTCGCAAGATTGCAATGGAGGTGAGCAACCGACGCAAGTCGGGTGAAATCATTACCGATGAACAGATTCTGCGCGAACATCCGGCACTCTACGCTCCACTGCTTGAGCAGTTAACGCGTCTCAATCGCCTGGAGACTGCCCGGTTGCGGGTTGAGCAAGATGAACAAGACATTGCATCAACGACCGACGAAAAATCAACTGATCGCGATCAAACACTCGACTTGCCCAGCGATTCGGACGCAGCGGGCGAACTCCACGACTCAACCGATCAACTACGAATCACGTTGAAGGAGCCGAGCGTTGAAGTGAACAATCACTCGACGATGATTCTCAACGACTCTCACGCAAGCGCTCAAGGTGAACCGGAATCAAAGATACCGCGCTACTGTCCTACTGTCCGCGCGCCGATGGCCGTCGTGAAGCTTTATCATGATGGACGCACAACTTTTAATCATTACCCTGTCATGGCGGATCGTTTTCGAATCGGCCGAATCGAGGGCGATGTCGTGGTACCGCACGATTTTTGGATGTCGGGCAAGCACGCAGAGATTCAACGTCGAAAAGTTGGTAACCATTATCGCTGGTATCTTGTCGATCTCAAAAGCACCAATGGCACTTTTGTCCAGGTAGAGTACGCGTCGCTTAAAAACAACGACGAAGTTTTTCTCGGACAAGAGCGCTATCGTTTCACCTTGCAAGGGGTTCGGGCTGGATTGCTGCACGTCACGACCGGTGCTGGGCAACAGTGGTGGTTCAGCAGCACAGCGGCAACGGTTGGGAGCCAGGCGCCCTGCGGCTTGCGGAGCTTCACTACCGATCCATTCTTGGACCCAGTGCACGCTAAATTAAAACAAGAACCCGATGGCAGGTGGACCATTCGCGACAACATTTCTCGCAATGGAATCTGGTATCGTGTTAAAGAAGTCGAAATCCCCTCGAACTCGGAATTCCAGCTTGGCGAGCAGCGTTTTGGATTTTGGACGCAAGCCGATCATCGAATTCAATCGCCCAACATTCATGTGGCCTCAAAGTCTGGAGACTTCGACCCTCGCTAAATGACTTTGGAACGTGGTTGGCAATTTCTTGTTGACTGGACGAGCTTGCCCCTCAACAATGCCCGACAAATGAAAGGAATCGTATGCGTTGGATAATCAGTTTGTGTTTGGTGGCCTGCGTGGGTTGCGGGTCGTTTAGCAGAGCCTTTTCGCAACTATCGCGGAAACAGCCTGCGATGAATCACGAAGACTCTGCGGCCGAAAACTTTTCTGCAGATGCTGTCGAGATCCCAATCGAGACACCCAACGACAAAAACGCAGTCACCGTCGCGGCCGCCATAAGTCGAAATCGAGTTTCTCCTGGCGACGATCTAGTGCTAATTGTCCGTTGCAAGACCAGCCCTCCTTGGTACATCTACGCTGCTGATGGGCCAGATGGGATCGGAGTGCCGACGCGACTCGAGTTGGTCTTGCCTCCTGGAATCGAACAAGCCGCGCCATGGACGTTGCCGACTGCAAAGAGAAAAATGACTGCTTTGGGCGAAGTGGCCTATTACAATGACGATCTGCGATTTAGCGTGCCGTTGAAAATCAGCGAATCCGTGCCACTCGGCTCGCCAGAGTTGCAATGCATGGTGCATTATCAGGCGTGCAGCGATGCCACCTGCTTGGCGCCGGCTTCGAAGAAACTGGTCTTGCCGCTAACTCTCCAGGCACCTTAGGCCCTGCCCGTGGTAGCCCCAATCCAGAATGCCCAATCCCCGAAAGCCCCCGCCAAGCCGAGATTAGGAATCACGGGCCCTTAGTTGCAAAGCCCAATCTCATAAAGCGAGCTCAGTAGTGAGGCAGCCCAAAAAAAACAGGCTAACGGGAAATGCTCCGCAACTGGCAGCAACCGCTCTGGACGCAATGGGTGTTGGCGCATCGACCGCACTGATTATTGGTATGGTCGGCAGCCTAGTTTTCTTTCTGCTCATCGCCTTTTATCGAGGCGACTACGACAGTCGCCTCATGTTCATCTTCGGATTGTATACCGCTGCGGTAGTTCTCGTTGCCAGAATTGCCATCGAAAGCGGCCGCGCCTATGCCAATGCCTTTAGTATCCCCTTGGCTGTGGTTTCGATGATGGCCATTATGCGCTTTGTCCAGTTTTCCGGTCCGTTGGGGCCATTTAGCTGGCTTGCAAATATTGCCATTCTGGCGATAGCCTGGTACCTGGCGGATCGAATCACCTTTGATTGCACCCTTATTTCGGATCGCCAACGAAGCCTCCAACAGGGGTTGTTGCAGTCGCTGGGTTTGCTGGAGCGAGACGCAGCGGCCTCCGAATCTTTACAGGGTTCTAGTCCAGCGGCGATTACTGAGCCCGCCGAAAAGCCACACAACCCCGGCGTCTGGGTGCTCTATTTCGCGCTGCTTGCTTTTCCGTTGTTCGGGCTGGGCCAACTTGCAATTCCCCATGGTCTACAAAAGAACTGGGCATTTGCGTTTCTCATGAGCTACTTGGCGTGCGCGTTGAGTTTGTTGTTACTGACGTCGCTACTGAACATTCGACGGTACTTGCGACAGCGTGGTGTCCCCATGCCTGCGGAATTGAGTTCCCGATGGTTGGGCCTCGGCATCGGTGGCATACTGGTGCTTCTGTTGGTGTGCCTCGCCCTGCCACTGCCCGGTCGTAATTTTGGCCTGATTACCGTACCGCTGAGTTTCGAGTCCGCAGATGGCAATGGCACGAGTCGTTGGGGTTGGGGCGACGAGGGCAGCGACGAACAGTCCGGCGACAGCGCCAAGGTTGGATCGTCCGACAGTAGTCCTCAAAACGGTCCACCGCAGCCAGACGGCAAAGGCCCACCCCAAGCCAGCGACAGTGCAGATACCTCTGCAAAAAACAATTCGGCTCACGTGAAATCGGGACGGCAAGCGAACAGTCAAGCTCGGAACAGCGGTGACGAGCGAGACCAAGGAGGTGAAACCAACGGCCCCAAACAACAGGCTGGGAATCAAACCGGCAACAAACAATCTGATACGGGTCCACCCTCCGATACGGAACAGACAGATAACAACCAGCCGCTAACACCGGACGAACAATCCACTGCACCTCAAGAAAACGCTGCACAAAAGCCTGAGGTGGCATCGCAGGAAGAGCCCAGGAGGGAGTCGTCCAATGCATCGCCGGCAGCAGAATCGTCGCAAAATCGCCTGCCCTCATCGAGACTGCTCGATGGGTTCGAAGCGTCCGGTGCCGAGTTTTTTAAGTGGATAACGATGATCATTCTCGCGTGTATTGTCATTGCCTATGCGGTCACCCACCCCAGCGAAGTTGCGAAAATGTGGCGCGAGTTCATGGCGTTTTGGGCCGCTTTGTTCGGTCGCCAGTCTGCCATGGGCCAAGCGCAATCGGCTGACGTATTGAAACTCGAGCCCGCGCAACCTGTGCGCCGCGCTTTCAGCTCGTTTGCCAATCCTTTTGACACCCAGTTGACAGGCTGGACGCCGCAACAAGTGATCGAGCATAGCTTTGCTGCAGTGGAAGCCTGGGGAGCCGAGCGTGGAGTGCCGCGCGAGGATCAACAGACTGCAGCCGAGTTCGCCCGCCGACTCGCAGCGAAAACACCGCACCTGGGACTGCACGCTCAAACTGCAGCCACGATGCTCGACCGACTAATGTTCGCGGGCTGGAAGCCACAAAATAGAGATTTGGCCCCGCTTGCAGAATTGTGGCAAGTGCTCCGCAATCGTTGACATCAGGTTGAAACTGACAAGGCCTGTGCACAAAACGGAGGATGAACGTTAGCCCGATTTACTGCCAGCTAGGCAGAGAATTCCAGAGTTTTTGTGTTATTGAGGCAGGTGGTGGTTCGGCTACATCCTGCCCTGCTAACATTTGTTTCCAAGCTTCGAAGTCGCCGCCAAAGTCTCGCCCGGTCATTGTTTTGAGCGACTGTGCTACTTGGTATTGCACTGCGGGGCTGCGATCGTCAAGCAGTCTAGCTAGAGTTGAAGTAACTTCGGGTTCGTTGAACATCGACAGGCCATCGATGGCGGCTTGCCTCACGCTGGTACTCTCGTCTTTCTCAGCCAGGCTCATGAGCATGTCCCGCGCCGCTTCGCCTCCTCGCGCTTTCCAAGCACGACAGGCTGCTAACCGGACTTTTTCATTTTCATCGCCCGAGGCGTAGTTTAGAGCTGTTACAACCACCTCCACTGGTAATTGCGCGATCGTCGAAACGGCTTCAGCCCGCATTTCCGCACTCGGGTCTCTTTGGACGATACTGGACAGCTGCTGAGCCCACTGGTCTTGTTCGCTCGGCGACATGCTTGCCAATTGGGACTTGAGCAATTCCAATTCGTCCAAGCGGTCGCTAAACGTTGGTCCTAGTTCGCGATCCTTTTTCCATTGAGACAGAAAATACGGGTTGGCTCGCTTCATTTGGTAAAACGGCCCGTCGGTACATCCACCAGCCACGGCGCTGACGACCAGTACCCAGCAGATTTTCAGCGTTCTATGCATGCTTTGTTTCGTCAACAAAAGTCAAATTGTCCTAACACTTGCAGCCACGCGTCGCAACCAGTTAGAGGCTGTGCGTTCCGGGCGAAAATCCGCCAAGACTCCGCCCACGCTCGAACCGTAGCAAAGCCCCCTGCGGAACTCTAGGTCAATCTATGTTTTTTCATGCTAACTCATTTAAACGCCAACCCGTAACGGCATGCGAATCAATCCCCTGACGAGGGGCAGCGGGCCGTACATTTGCTCGGAAAGCTACTTGACGCCCCGCCATGAAATCGCGACACTCATGACTTCAGCGGGGGTTGATTGCATTCCCCCCCGAACCCGGGCGGTTAGCTCAGTTGGTTAGAGCGCAACGTTGACATCGTTGAGGTCACAGATTCGAGTTCTGTACCGCCCACTGTCATTTAACCAAGCGATTCGTTAGTCAAAACGAATACCGGACACCGTGTCCGAGCGCACTATTCGCAGGCCGAAATCGGGAACTAAAACGGGAACACTCGTTTTGGCCCCTATTTCCCAGCATGTAGGGGCGCTCAAATGCGTGTACCGTCTTATCGTCGGCATTCGTCCGGCAATGCCCGTGTTACCATCAATGGCAAGGATTCGCGCGGTACAAAAAGTCCGCGACAGGTTTTGGCTTGCGTTTTTCAGTTCAAAAGGACGTTTGGGCAAACACTATCATGCCACTTTCAATGGGCGACTGAGGAAGTTCTAGATGAACTGACGTTCAATCCTACTAGCTTGAGCGTCCACAGCGCAGTGGCCAACGATACGGATTCACTCGGGAGTCAGAGTTGAGCCTGCGAATAAATGCTACGCAGCAGCTCGATACGACTTCAGATGTCCGCCGAGTTCTTCCTGGCAGACTAACTTGTGCTTCTTCAAGTCAATTGTCGGCGGTGATTCATCATCGCGAATCGGTGGCAAGTGATCTCGTCCACTGTGGCCACGTCGATGGTTGTACCAATCTTGCGTCACTTTAAGAATGTGATTTAGGTGAGCATCACTGACGATACAGAATCCGTTGAGCACTTCATGCTTGAGCGTCTGAATCACTCGCTCCACAAAGGCTTGGAGGTTGGGAGATCTGGCAGGCGTCTTCTTGATAGTGCC
Organism: Pirellulaceae bacterium; assembly: GCA_041736515.1. Lineage (GTDB taxonomy): Bacteria > Planctomycetota > Planctomycetia > Pirellulales > Pirellulaceae > Aureliella. The sequence continues at coordinate 4,484 of JBGSTP010000299.1, read as the reverse complement.
GCCAGTCGATTGGATGACTTCATCAAAAGTCTGAACGTACTTGGTATCTTGGTCTCGCTGCAGAATTGTGCATGGCAGATTCTCTTCGTCCAAGTGCATTGCAAAGTTACGTGCTTGTTGTGTTGTCCATTCGCCTGACGGATTGGCAGTGCAGGGCGATATCCAAATCCGGCGCGAACCGATGTGGATGAACACCAGGAAATACATTTCCACAGTTCCCTTGATGGTCCACTTCTTCTTGCACGCGAAATCGCACTGCCACATGGTTGCTGCGTGGCGTTTCAGAAAGTCCGACCAAGTATCCGGATTGTCGTGAGGCTCGGGACCTAAGCCAGCTTGTACCAAGACATTCTTAACCGTTTGGCGCGATATCTTATGCCCCAGTCTCCGCATCGCTTGGACAATCTTGGTGTAGCCCCAGTCGGTCTCTTTTCTGATTCGGATGATCGCTTCGCTGATACTCTCCTCGATACGCGGGCGGCCTGACTTTCCGTCTTTAGATTTGGGCCGTTTGGTGGGCGTATCTTCCACATTGCGGACCCACTTGCGAAAGGTCGAGTAGCTCACGATCGAGATCAGCTCCATGATCTTTGCACCGAGTTTCTTACCCTGCTTAACCAGCGAGCGACGCTCCTGATTGCTTAACTGAATTCGATCCGGTAACTTACTCCGCAGGATTTGATTCTCCGCCTTGAGATACTCTACTTGTCTGGCCAACTCCTGGCGTGTGAGGGATGCCAGTAGTGTCAAAAGCGGATGAATGATGGCTGCCATCGGAGCTGCGATATCCTTGCAAACCCAGTGAGAATTGGAGTGGCAAGGTTTTTGTACCCCGCTCAGAAGATGAGGATACGAGCGACTTGGGTTCGCACAAGGCTTACTGGTTGACGCACGGGTCATCGCTTACGCAGTTGGGTGTTGTGGGGACAGAAGAATCAGAGCAGGTATTCTTTACCGCTCAATGGAACTCGATTCCCAAATCAGACCTTTCAACACAATCCGATCGCAACCTCAGACCACTCTCACAGCTGCTACCAGACGATCCGGGAACGCACGCGTCTGAGTCGCAGCCACGCTCGCGCCGTCTTTCTTCTCAATGTGTGTTAAGCAAGCTGACAAAGCGGCTTGGTTCAACATTCTGTAACGTGCGTTAATTCAATTCTCTATCAGACATCCATAGTCGGTTTTACAGCGCAAACCTACCAACGCTTAATGAGACTTTGGGGATCCGCCTAACTAGGCAGCCATACATGACAAAGATTGGCGATCACGAAACCTATATTTTTGACCTTTCCGGTGAATATATTGCGCAGCTATACGATGAGCACGGAGAGGGAATACTTCAGCAGAATGTGCGGATGTTTGAGGGAGATAAGGGTACAAACTTATCAATCGCCGAGACAGCATCGAGCGAAACTGAAGCGAAGGATTTTTTTCACTATAACAACGGAGTGTCAATCATCTGTGATTCTGCGACCTTTCAGCCATTCACGAACCAGCTAAGCCTCGAACGACCTCAGGTAGTCAATGGCGGGCAAACAATGCGGATACTCCATGCCTGCTACAAAGGCGGAAGCCTTAAACCAGACGTACATGCAGCAGTGCGTGTCATGACTACTGGCAGGAACAAAGACTTTGCTTCGAACGTCGCTGTGAATTTGAATAATCAAACTCGTGTTGATAATACGTTTTTGCGATCAAATGACCCATGGATCGTACAACTCCTTCATTCTCTCGCTGCACTGGGCTTTTTTCTAGAGCGGCGAGCTGGCGAGATTACAGCCATGTTGCCAGTTGAAGTTGTCAAACTGGAAAAAAGATTTGGAGCACCGTTATTGTCCAAAGTCATTCCGCTGAAAGACGGAATGCAGGCCTATGTTGCGACATACTTTGGTGACCCACAACTTGCAAAAAAAGACCCTGCGAAAATCTTCACCGATGAGTCCGGAAGTTTTTCCAAAGTCCTGCAATCGGACTTAACAGCCGAGAAGTTTAGGGATGCATATGCATTAAGTCGTCTCGTCGCAGAAGAAGTCGACCGCTTTAAAAAAGTGAAAAGGAACGGTACTCCCACACTGGTCTCGAACTAAGTCGCGTGCTCTTGCCCGATTGGTGATGCGTTTCAATCGAAGGAGCAGCGGTGTTCCATCACTGTGTATGGTCGATGCTTGACTGGGCACGCGTTTCGGCCGGCCCGCCTTCCCTTCACTGGTACTGGAAACGTTGGCGACATGTTCGCACACGCATCCGAGAGTTAATAGCACTTGGCGTTCCGCGCAGGCAAGCCATCCGACACGGCATCACTCGCAAGGGTCCTTGGCACATGGCCAAGACGATCGCGAGCGGTGTTGGGATGACGAACACTTGGTTAGCAGCTCAAGGAGTCTTGAGTCTTAAGACATTATGGGCGGAACTTGCTCATCTTCGTCGAACCGCCGTATGCGGACCCGCATGTACGGTCGTGTGGGGAGAACGGCGGGAGCAACCCCGCCCTCTACCCGATCGATATGCCAGTGCTGCCAAAAGTTTGGGCGACCCGCGTAAGTCTATGCTTTGCACTTGTGCAAACTTGTGGAGACAATCCCAATGGAACGTTGAGCTTGCTCTTCCCAAATTGTTGACGACTTGCCACATTCGCGTTGCATAATCGATGCACTCCCTTTAAAGTTGAACAGATCTGTCAAGGTCTTGAATTGCAACTTTGTTTCATCTTGGTGTTTGCAAGATGGGTAGGGTAACCCAGGGTGTAGCTTGAACGATTCTAGTCAGAACTTGACTGCTCAAATGGCCGCTGAGCGACTGCAAAAACTCTGGGGAATGGGAGTCGTTCCCGATCTTCGATCGGTTCTGGAAAATCGATTGCAGTGGGCCCCCTCCGAATTGTCGATGGTGTTGCGTACTGATCAACGTGAACGTTGGAATGCAGGCCATCGAAAAATGGTAGAGGAGTATATTGCGGAGTATCCCTCAGTCGCAGCCGACTCAGATGCATTGATCGACTTGATCTATAGCGAATATCTTTTGCGAAAGCGTCTTGGCCACGAAGTTACGACTGACGAGTTCACCCAACGGTTTCCTTCTCTGTCGGATATCCTCCGCGCCCAATTTCAGTTGGATCAGGTCGTTGATGAGAGTTCATTGAATCCATGGTCTCCAATGTCCCGGGACGTTGCGTCGGAACCAGTGGCAGAGGGTGAAACCACGGCCAAATATGGAACTCAGTTGTCTCAATCTCCATCGCATATCAAGGAGCAGCTAGCTGAGCAATCAACGCTTAAGCATTTCAGTAGTTCAGGCGAACGTCTCGGCAAACAGAATGCGCTAGCGTCATCCATCATCGGTCGCTTCCAGCTCATCCGTCGATTGGGCCAAGGCGGGATGGGGATCGTTTGGGAAGCAGAAAAGCTCACTAGTGGTCGTCGCGTTGCATTAAAGCTTCTCAATCCAGGTCGAACGGTTTCTCAAGAAAGTGAAAATCAATTTCTTAGTGAAGGTCAACATGCTGCATCATTTTCACATCCACGCAGTGCCTTTACGTTTGAAGCAGGATGGCATGATGGTCAGCCCTATTTGGTGATGGAACTCATGCCTGGTAGCACACTGAGGGATTTGGTGGTTGAGCGGGGAGTGGTCGCACCGGCGATTGCTGTCGACTTTATTATCGATATCATTGATGGAGTTGCCGCGGCACATGGAGCCGGGATTTTACATCGCGATATCAAGCCGTCGAATTGTTTCCTTGATGTAGACGGCCGAGCCAAAATTGGAGATTTTGGGCTGGCACTTCCATTGACCGACCATCGGCAAGATGCGTTTTCAGGTACGCTTGCCTTTGCTCCCCCTGAACAGCTTCGCTGCGAACCTATGGATGCGAGGGGCGATCAGTATTCGATTGGAGCTACTTTGTATTTTTTGCTGGCGAAGCGTCCGCCGTTCGTTGGTAGTATGACGTCGCTGATTGCACAAGTTGCTGCCGATCGAGCGCCACTTTTGTCGAATTTTGTACCTGACCTACCTTTGGGCCTAGATAGGATTGTTGCAAAGACAATTGAGAAGGCCCCAGACCTCAGATTCAGAGACTTGGGTAAATTGCGGAAGGCTCTTTTGCCCTATTCCCAGTCGGGGACAACGGCTGCACATGTTGGGCGCAGGATATCTGCATATGTGATCGACGAAGCACTGATCCTTTTTATCGTCATGTTTTTGGCGATGTTTCTTTTTACAATCACAAGCATGGTGTCTGTGAACGCTATGCAATCAGATGTCTTCAAACATTCTGTATACTTCGCATCCGTAACTTCAGCATTCATCGGTGTGCTTCTCGGTCCACTCTATTACCTATTTTTTGAGAGTAGGTGGGGGGCTGGATTGGGGAAGTTGATCATGGGACTAAGAGTTGTAGATTTGGAAGGGGGAATTCCCAGCGTAAAGAAAATCGCAATACGTACATTCATTTTTCCTGCGGCGTGTGGACTGATACTCAT
>JBGSTP010000296.1:0-23704 GCA_041736515.1 Pirellulaceae bacterium | reverse complement strand
GCGAACTCTTCAAGGTAGATCGACGCGGCAATCACTGGTGCGCTGGGCATTTTTACCAGGTTACTATGCCCTGGCGGTAACCAACCGGTCGCCAGGCCCACGGCCCAGAAAACCGCAACGAAAAACTGGATTGAAGCAATTAACGTGACTGCATTACGGATCGCAATCGGACGCCCGTTAACCACAGTACTCGGTAGACAGGCCAGACAACACAGAGCTACCGCGGGAAGCACAATCACAAAGGGCATTTACAGAACTTCAATTAGTGTATCTCAGACCGTGAATAGTATTACACGACTTTCAATTCGTCAATAGTAATTCGCCATTAGTGACGGGGATTCTTGAGAAAACCGCCCTCCATATGCACAAACCCCAGGAAAATCAGGCTTAGAATGTGCTAAAATTCATTCGTGAATCGGTTTTCATGAATCGCAGAATGCTCTCTGTGACAGAAGTTTTGCGCTCAATTTGTTCGGAAGCCACTATGTCCAGCTCTTCGGGGTCAATCCAGCCGCCGGCTCGTTCAGATTCTGTTGATGCTGCCAGTCGCTGGACTTTCCTGACTAATCATGCCCACGTGCTGATTGCCCTTGCCGCAAACCCAGATTTGGTGCTGCGCGAGGTGGCATTGCGTGTCGGGATTACCGAGCGAGGTGTGCAACGGATTGTGCAGGACTTAGAGGACCATGGCTTCATTCGCAGGGAGAAAGTAGGACGAAAGAATCACTATTTAGTGTTGACCGACCAACCGCTGCGACACCCCATTGAGGCACACCGAACCATCGGCGACCTTTTGAGACTCATCAACGGCTAGAAGCAGTGGCGCCGTGCGGGCATTTGATGGCCAGGGCAATTGAGCAAGTGATTCGCGGTCCGCGACGTTTCTCCAAGGGCTCTGGGCATCAGCACGGCGAATCGAGACCATGGTGGACTGCCGCTTGTAAGAATGCGGAGACTAGTGGATGCGGATGCGAGGGCGTTGACCTCATCTGCGGGACAAAAAGTGTGCCTAGAAAAAATGCATGTTTCGGCAATTCAATGACCCGAACTTCACCTTCCGAATCGGATCCAACAATATCCAGTGGTCCCGATTTCAGTGCTTCGATGTAGTTTGGGTTGACACCAAAGTTGCAGTAGTATTGCTCTATCGCCGCAGGCGAAGCGTAGATCTTCGACGCGCGAGATCCAGGTGCAAACTGCAATTGCAGCTTGCGTCCAGCTAGTGAACAACCCAATTTGGAAACAAACAGATTCGAAGCATACGGATCGTATTCAGCGTGTTGCGCATCGACAAACCCCAACGCGTGCCTAGCATACTCGATGATCATATGCTGGAAACCGCCGCAAGTTCCGAAACAGGGAATATTATTTTCGCGCGCATACTGAATGGCCCACAGTATTTTTTCCATGCTTTTGTAGGGGCTGCCCGGCGCGACCCAAATGGCTGAGTGCGTCTCAAACAGGCGATGGGTTATTTCCTCGCTTGAAACCCAATGGGCATTCACCGTCATGGCGAGCATGTTACTTGAGTGGTCGATCGCTGCACCTGTAGCCCTGTGAGGCTCATAGTCGGGGGCATACTCACCGATAATAGCGATAGTTGGAAGATTCATAGCGAACTTGGCTCCGATTGTTTGGCGCGGGGCACTTGCTAACCCGAGTCGTTGGGCTGCAACAGACGCGGGACGATTCGCGAGACAGACCGTGGCTGCACAGGCCGACCGTTAGCTCACCCTGCCAAGCTGCCAAGGGGTCGGTGCTGAAACCGTCTGGCAATTTAGACGATGGTCATTAGAGTTCCGAAGCACGGCCGTTTAGCGCGGGATGTAAATCGATGCAAATCTCAGGGGAATCATACCGCGCACAATCCCGTCGTCGCCCTAAGGCTGAAAATGGAAAGCACACCGTACAAATCAGGGGACAGTGACTACAGTTCCCTTGCAAAGTCTACTACTGCTCAAGTACTTGCACAGGGGGAACGGCTTGGCGCTTTTCCGTTTTGGCTGGTTTGCGAGAAGTCCTTGAGACGATAGAATCTGTCTCTTTGGTTACGTTGAGCCTGAACAGTGTTGGGTGATTGCTCTACGCCTGTTTCGGCAAAGAGCGTCGTCACGTTGAGAGTTTTGACGCTCGCCAATTGCATCGAATTGATAGCTCTGGTTAGATACCCATTAGTAACGGGCGTCCCAACCATCATCAGCCAAAAGTCGAACATGCAGAAAAGAGGTTTTACCAAAGAAAATCAAGGGTAAAACACACAAGGGCCGGTAGCTCAGTTGGTTAGATCAGGGGACTCATAATCCCTTGGTCGCGGGTTCAAGTCCTGCCCGGCCTATTTTTTTAATGGCAATCGCCCTGTGTTGCTAATCGCTGCCAGAAGTAGATTTGGCCATGGTCTTAACTCGTCAAATGTACTTTCTGTGGCAACTGCTTCTTCTACGGTATGCCGTGCAGTTGCGCGAAAGCTAAAATGCGATTCGTCGAATTCGTTCCCTCCGTGGACGACACAGACATCCAACTCTACGTCAAATGGGAAAACAATGCACGCAACATTCTCTCGCTAACTCGCCGCACTATTGCACATACAGCGACTCTCAACGTCCAGCTACCGAGATGCGAGTGGCCCTGAAGTCCGCCGGCGGGCCGGCGGACTCGATGACACACTGCCTGTGGTTGGTCGACTGTCCTAAGGCAAAATCCCAGCCTTACGGGCCAACTCCTGTGCCTCGGTGTTGTCCTTCAACTTCTCTGCTATGGTCAGAGCTGCTCGATTAGCATCTTCCTTAAGCGCTGGTGACTTCGCAGCTTCTACAGCCAATTTCAGCATGCCGATACTCGGGTAACGCGAAAAAATTTCCACCACCATTTTCTTCTCCGCAGTCTGCTTCGCAGCTTCCATCGCGTTCTCGCACATGGCAATCCGTTCTTGGTCGGACATAACGAATTGTCTGGCAATTCGGATATATCCTTTAACTGCACGCAGTTGGAACTTGTCTGCTGGTCCACGCTTGGCCAAATCGAGCAGCACAGGAGCTGCGTCGATTGTCATCCACTCGCCGAGCAAGCGTGTACTGACATCCTTCAATTGCGGATCAGATTCTTTGGCGACTGCCGCTACCGTCTCGAGCGATGTTGGTCCGCCCACGCTGCCCAGGATTTCCATCAGGGCCAGCCTGGTTGGCAGCGCTGCTTTCTTGCTTGCGATCGTCAACTCGGCTGCACAGGCCTCGCGGTCGGGCATGCGCACTGCCGCTTCCTTCAAAGCTTTTTGGGCGGCTGTCAGGTCCTCTGCGTATTTCGGAGCGACAACCTGCGAGATCAAAATCGACAAGCGATCCTGCGGCACTATGCTCCCCAACGATGCAAGCGCTGCACCACGCACAGCAGCTTGAGAACTGGAAAGAGCGGTTTCAAGTTGTGCCGTGGCCTCGATGCGCCGCAATCCCACCACTTCAATCAATAGCTGGGTCTCGTCCTTGGCCGTCTTCAGTCGCTTAAGAATTTCCCCGTTGACAGACTCGTCCTGCAAGTCAACCAAAGCAGCTCTGACCGGAGCTTGCAAATCCTCTGATTCCATTGCAATTTTCAATAGAGGCGCGACACAGGCCGCATCACCAATTCTGCCAAGTACACCAATCGCCGCGACTCGCACTTCCTTCTTTGCATTCGCAGCGATATCGATTATCGACTGTTGCTCAACGGTATTCGGCAGATCGCCGAGTGCATGAACAATCAACGTAGCACGATCCGTCGTGGCAGAGTTGATTTCGGAAAGCAGCGCCTTACCAACTTCCTTCGATTGACTCTCGCGCGCTACCTGCAAAGCAAGCTGAAACATGGATCGCTCAGGCGAACGGATTTGTTCGACCAATACCGGCACACCCTCGGCTCCTCGGGCGATAATCGCACCGCGTGTCGCTTCAACAATACGCTGCATCGGAACTTTGGCATTTCGAACCTCATCATACATTTCGATAGCAAGCGAACGATTCCCCGTTGCAAGAATGCGTTCAGCACAAAGGACGCAGCCCTCCGCGATGGCCGAACGCACTTCAACGCTGGCTTGGGAAAGCGATTGACGCAGTACTCCAGCGGCTGTCTCGTCGCCAATCTTGCCCAGCGCGACTGCCGCTGCAGACGCGATGTCGAAGGTGGGATTCTTCAATAACTCTGTTAAAGTCTCGACAGACTCTCTGTCGCGTCTTACGCCAATTGAATTAACCACACCAATCAACAGGTTTCCATCTAGTTGCTTCGTTGCGGAACGCAATGCCTCGTCGCATTCCCGCGCCGGAATCGCTTCTAGCGCAATCCGCGCCCATGAGGCAAATCGATAATCTGGTAATAGCTTCGCCAACTCGGGCACAGCCGCCGCAGACCCATAGATGGCGAGACGCTTGCAGGCTAGCGCCTTGTCTTCATCGGAAGTATCGCCAGAGGACATTATCGCAATAAGCTCAGGTTCTGATGTCGTAGTTCTAACTTGCCCATTCACGCACGGGCAACTGACCGCGGTTGCTAGTACGAGCATAGCGGCGCAGATGGGGAAACATGTAAATCGCATATTGTGCTCACGGGAAAGTGTTGGAATCTGGCAAAAAGCTTGAGCGCTGAAACGGCCGACATCTCGTGGTTGTCTCATATGCGCGTAAAACGAGACTCTAAATACGCCATGGCTCGCGAAGTGCTTCGGAACGTAGCCGATTGGCTGGCTCGTCATTGATGAATTCGTAGTTTGCCAAATTGAGCTTTACTTGTCGGTTTAAAAACAAGGCAATGTTCGCAGCGTGGCAAGCAATGTGAGCGCGCGCCGCCGCTTGAGCGTTGCCCTTCGGCTGGCTGCGAGTTTTCACGCAATCAAGAAAGTCGCGGACATGGAACGTCGCTGGATATCCGCCAATCTCCTCCACCACGCGCCCGGCCAATAACTCCGGCGAGCTCAAGACCATTTTTCCACTATCGCCGGCCTCTACCCAACCAGTCTCCCCTTCAAAGCGAACAGGACAGGATCCTAATGGTATCCAGTTCTTTTCTCGGAATATCAGTTGCGCACCGTTTTCATAAGTAGCAACCAACTCTCCATTTTCTGGAGCGTTGTATTCAATTGGCGGAGGACAATCTCCCATTGCCCATTGGCAAAGATCGACACAGTGAGAGCCCCATTCGAGAACTCCACCTCCAACAAGCCCACCGCCCTTCTCGAAATTGAAACCGTCCAAATGCTTTTTATTGAACGGACGCCACGCTGCCGGTCCAAGATAAGTATCCCAATCAATTTGATTTTTCTCTGGGGCTTCCTCCGCTGGCAACCATCCGCTTGTCATGGCTTGCATGCCTGCCGGGTGCGCATAAACTTTTTTCAATTTTCCGAGCTTGCCTGTACGTGCCAAATAGCACGCAAATGCAAAGTGTGGCAAATTGCGGCGTTGTGTGCCGGCTTGAAAAATCCGTGCCGTGCGTCGCATCGTATCTGCCAACACTAAACTCTGAGCGATGTTCTTTGTGCAGGGCTTTTCGCAATAGATGTCCTTGCCAGCCTTGGCTGCATTGACAGCCGCCGTGGCGTGCCAATTGGGACCAGTTGCTATCAGCACTGCGTCGATGTCACTGCGGTCCAGTAGCTCGCGAAAATCTCCGTACATAGCACAGTCTTGATTTCCGTATTTATCATCGATCAACCGTTTGACCGTAACCCGGCGAGCCTCCTTGATGTCGCACACAGCGTTGAACTGGACATCGGATTGCTGCAGGAAACACCCCAGGTCGTAGGTTCCGCGGCCGCCGATACCGATACCCCCTACCACGATGCGCTCGCTGGGAGCGACGGTGCCATCTAGCCCCAGCGCGGAGCTGGGTATGATCGTCGGCAAAGCACTTGCCCCAGCCAGCCCGAGCGACTTCGCCAGAAAACTGCGACGACGTATCCGTCTCTTAGGTTGTGTCACTGATCCACCCCTTAAATATGTTCGATGGGATTTGCATTAACCCTACAAAAATGCGTTCTTCCACGCATTGTACAGCTTGTTTGGCTGAACTGCATGACTGAAACGTTGTTGAAAATTATCGCCACACAGCCCCGCAGAGGGGTTTGAACTACAGCTCAAATGAGAAGGGTAGCCGCCAAAGTAGACAAATGAGTGGCTGTGAGCGGGCCTTTCAGTCGTTACAAAAGGCTGAGTCGAGCAGTTTCGACGGCTTTAGTCTGCCCAAATATTGGTATCTTCCACAACCCAAGTACACTGGAACGTGAACGGCTGCGTCAGGTAGGTGAGTATTTCCGAGACCCGTGGCAATCTGCGTCCGCAAAAAAGTTGCGACGGCCCTACGACCAACAAACATATGCTTGGGTGCTTGCGTCTCCGCAAACAAGTTGCGAAAGACCCTCAGGGCTATGTCGCGTTCTCAAACCCGCGACTAAGCCCAGACACTCCAAAGTCATAGAACGCTAATTCCAAAGTAAATTCGCTGTCGTCGATTCCAATACTTGGTAAGCAAATGAAACGAATTAGAGCATTTCGAGTTGAGGTTCTATCCGGCGGGGCACCCGACTGTCATGAATTCAAGGGATGGCACAAAGCATGGGATTTCGCTGCAGAGCGACTGAAAGACGATGGATTCGAAAGCCGCATCTATGACAGCCAGCGTAAATCCTCTGAGGTCATCGCTTACTTTTCTAGAGAGAAGCTAGAACTTAGCGATCGGACGTCCCGCAACTTCAAAACTCGTTGGCAGTCTGAGAATATCGAAAGTGCTCTAGGTGAACGGCTGTTTGCGAATTACAACATGACCGACTTCGGATGGGATTGGATCGATGGTGCAAGCCACGACTTGCCGTTCCAGTTGGGCTATATCGAACGCGAAGCAGGAAGACATCCCAACGGTTTCTTGGCATTCTTGCTCGGGTTGCGCAACCAGGCGTTGGACATGTTCGGGCGTACTTAAATCCGTTCGCGCTGAATCTGATCGCGCAACCGTCGAATTTGCTCCGAATCTACTTCTGCAGGTAACTTATCCAGCAGCCAATCCAAATCTTCGGCGGCTCCTGTGAATCTACCCGTTTGGTACCGAATTATCGCCCGCCTCAACCGATACTCCGGATCGTCGTCATTAAGAGCAACCATTCCCTCGGTATAGCGACGAATTGCGTCGAAATCTCGATTGCGTTCCGCCGAACTAATGAGATTATGGAGGATGCGAAGTAGTATTTGGCTTGGCTCCTGAGCGCGATAGTCCAATTCTCTTGGCAGCCGCTGAGTGTTGATCGTTATCAATTGCGCCGCTTCATCCTCGCTCATTCGCCGCGCCTTGTCAAAGACATCGATCAACTGACTTTTCTCTTGTCCATCTTGGGTCATGCGAAACCGAACAACAAAATGTCCAGGCAAGCCAACCCCCTCAATAGCTAGATTCAAACGGCGTCCCAATTCCATATACAACAGTGCCAACGTAATTGGCATCCCTTCTCGGTCGTCGATCACTCGATCGAGATGATTATTGGCCTCGTGATAATACTCATCGCGACTGCCATGAAAGCCATTTTGTTCGAACAGGTAGCGATCCAGCTCACGAATTCTTTGCTCTTCGTCGGCAGACTCGGTAAGTTGGCTTTTGACTTCTGCAGCCATCGAATCCAAGCGACGCTGGTAGGTAGCAATATCCAAATCCGGATGATCGAGCGCAGCGATCAACAGCGCTCCCACCAGCAAATCATCTTGTTCGACAGAATCGAACAGCCCGCTCAGTTGTCTCAGTACGGGAGTCAACCGAACATCCTCCGCCATGCGCATTAGGCGTGCTGATTCTCGCTTCAGCAATTCAGCGTGTTTCAGCAGCTCGCGCGAAGCTGCAGAACTATCTTGCGAAAGCTGTTGGATGGCTGCGGTTTCATCTAGCTTTGAAATCTCTTCCGCTCTCGGCAGACCTTCGAACCAAGTTAAGCTTCCGTCGCTCAACTGATCGTCGTCTATTCTTGGTGCAGTGCGAAACCCCCGAAACTCAGCCTGTGTGTTGCGAAATTTTGCCAACCCGACTTGCCCTTCGACTAGTCCCTCATGCTCAGATTCGATCACCTGATGCCCATTGACGAAACAGCGAATTTTCCCAGGGCTCACACGAACCTTCAACTGATTCCATTGTCCTGGCAAATAATGTTTGCTCGGTACATCGGCAAGGACCTCCCATGAGTAAACCGATGGGCCCTGAAAACAGGTTAGACGTAGATTGCCCGCACTCGGATAGAATCCATAGTGACGGTCCTGCCCGTCTGCGTGAAACACAATCCCGGCAGCTCCAGACTCGTCCTCCAATTTGACTTGGACCGAAACATCGAACTCCCTCTGTGCGACGCGTGGCAGGTAAAGGCAAAGTGCGCGTCCTCCAAAACCCTTTCCGGATTCGCTGACACTGATGGTCCCCGAGCGTTCGCGCCACTGTGCTCCAAAAAGCGGTTTCCATAAACTGGGATCAATGCCCGCCAACCGAACCCATCGATCAATGGGGATTGGATTCGTTGATTTGAGCAGCGTCTTCAGACGTGAGATGGGAATTGCAAAGCCGACATTGTCGGCTTCCAGCAATTTCATATTGACTATTCCGCGCACCGTCCCGGAGCGGTCAACCAATGGACCACCGCTGTTGCCGGGCTCGATTGGCATCGCCACTTGGATCATCTCGAGCGCGTCGATCTCTCGAGTTGCGGAGACCACTCCCTGAACAACGGAATGCTTCAGTCCAAGTGGATTCCCAAACGCTAGAACTTCCACTCCCTGTGCAATGGTCTCGTCGCCCCCTAGTGGTATTGGCCTTAAAGCATGTTGGTCAGGTGCAACGCGAATCAAGGCGAGATCGTCGCGGCGACTAGTTGCTTCGATTGCGATTACCTTGAGCGGATGGTTGGGGTACAATTCAGCTTCGATCGCGCGGCCTTCGCTGATGACATGCATATTCGTGGCTATCAATCCCGCTTCATCGACCACGAAGCCAGTTCCTAAGCCCAGTTCACCGCCATCTCGATCGCGTACGCGGATCGTTACCATTGACGGACGGATCGTCGCGGTCAGCACCTCCGTCGACAGCGGATGCATTCTCGATGTCTCAGGTTGAGCGGCCTCTTGTGGCTGTACCGTGTCCTTGGCACTAGTAATCCCGCCAACTGACATTAATCCCAAGAAAATGGCAACAGCCATGGCTGGACGGATGGTCAGATCCACGAGAAACTCTCCGATAGTCAAGAACTGGGAACGTCTCGCCGCTGAATGCAATTTTCATTTGCACGGCGCGCCCCTGCGGGTGCGTAAAACCCAGCATAACACAGATCGCGTTAGAGAATCTTTAAAATTTCCAGCGAAGCTCCACTCGGGAGCCACGCAAATCGGACGCATTTTGCCTCCAACCAAACATATGATCTGTTCTAAAGATCCAGGCATTGCTCAGCGGCTTTTGGTAGCGCATACCCGCCGCGAACTCGTCGCCAGATGCGTTGCGAAACTGTGCCGACCCGTTAGCGGACAAAGCAGCTAGTTCGAGTATCAATTGGTGAGAAAAATCAGCTCCCAGCATGTTCACACCTACAGCCGCTCCCGTTGCATTGACACCCGTTGCGTCCAAAGTTGGATATCCAGTCAAGGCATCGGTCTCAAAACTGATGCCCGTGTTATTGAGAATTCCTCCCGCGACTGCGGCTCGCGCCAAACTCTGTGTCCGACCTTGACCATAGAAAAAGTTGAGGTACGGGACGAACGTATTGGGCGCCGCCGAGATAAGAGAATTCTCGATCAGCAACAAATGGCCATCGGCTGTGCGTTGGTCGCTGGGCAGGCTTTGGCCAAAGTTTGTGATGTAACGGATTGAATTGGATAGCCGGTGGAAATACCGACGCGTAAAAGCCACTGACAAATTGTGGTAGCTGCGGTGCCCGCCAACATCGTCATGCACAAACGCATAGTCGGCTTCAATGTAGCCATCGTAGGCTTCAATAAACCAGGCGGTGCCAAAAAACTCGGCTGCGTTATTGTCAGCCGGAAACGCATCCGTGTTCACCTGGTCGGAGGCCCAGAAAAACGTCGCGTCATAGTTGGACCACTTTAGCAAAGGACTATTCTTGGCTGGAACTGCAACAGCCGCTCCAATCACATTGTCGGCCGCCCAGATACCATTCTGATAAAACACAGGCAAGAAGCCGAATGTGAACGGTAAGTCGAATAAAGCATCTTGGTCATTCATGCCTCCGAGGATCGCACCCAAGTCGCCTTCGAAAAACAAATTGTCAAAACGAATGTCGGTACGATCGACGAAATCCGCTTGGTTGGTAAAGTCCAAACGAGTAAAATCCCCGGCGCGATCCAGTGGGCCCATAAATGCATGAATGCGCTCTGTCGCCGTAATCTCCAGATCCATATCCAGGTTCAGTCTTGACGCCCAATTATTGGCATCTCCATTGGCGTTTCGGTTAATGCCTACGCCTGTTCGAAAATCGCCATACACCATGAAGTGCGGCATCGCCAGGTTGTACGGGCCGAACCAAGTCTTGGCGGGCGGATAAACGCCACCACTATACAAAGGGCGTCCCAGTTCGATCAGCGGGCGTTGTGTCGGCACGGCTTGCTTGCCGCGGTAAGCAGAACTCTCCCAACTCAACGGCGTCGGGATTGTCGAAATCGGTTGAGGCAAGAATGCATCGGAAGTGTATGGGACCAAGCGCGACTCTCCGTTAAAGCCCGGCGGCAGCGATCCACTCGGCTCACAATAGAAATAGGGTGATGCTTTGCTCTTCGCATCCCCTGTCGCCTTCGAATCCTTGAACCGATTTTCAACTTGAGTATCGGCCCGCGCAGCTGGAGGCGAAGCATCCATCGATGGCCGCTCGGCCGACGGTCGGTTCTTTGCCTGCGGCTCTGTCGAAGGAATTGGGTTCAGCTCCGTTGGCAATGCAAGTAGTGGATCGAAGCTTGGCGAACTAGTCCTAGGCTCCGCGGCTGGTTTCGGAATTGACTCAATCGCTTGATCGCTGGTCTTCGCCTGGTCGCTCGATGGCAGGCTGCTTGCTCCCCCAAGCTCCGGTGGCAGAGCCAACTCTGCCAAAGAACGCTTATCCGATGTGAGCACACTCTTGGGTTGTGAAACTCTAGCAGCATTGCCCAGCCGAGGAACCAACAGCTCTTGCGCTGTGGGTAACGAAATACCGCGTAATGGAGCATTGCCATAGACGATCTCCACTTGGCTCGCAGAGTTCGAAGCGGCTCTGGTACCTGGCTCGATACTCTGAGGCACGCCCAATGTGACGACGGGGCCAGTCTGATCTAGAACAATCACTTGCTGCGCAAACACGAACGGCGAAAATGCCAGTCCAAGACCGGTAATCAATAGGGTGGAACGAATTGAATTGTAAATTCTCAAGTTTCAGTCTTGCACTTCGAGCAAATACGATTGGCAACCCTGGTGATACAGGGACCAGCCCCCGCCACACCAGTTTTAATAAACACTGAACTCAACCGAGTACGGGTGAAGATCGATGGTCTGTTCCAACATTCGACGCTCCATCTCCGGCGTCGCGTTGACAAACCGCATAAAATAAATCGGTTCCATTCGGCTGCGCAGTCGCACTGAGATCCGGTAATTGCCGGGGGTTCTGAGCAACTCTCCTGGAATGCGGTAGTTGGCTTTCTTATTACCGAGCGGCGGTATTGACTTCTGCTCCATTCGAATGAATGGTGGATGATTCATCACACTGTAGGGAATATTTCCCGGACGCAAAAATGGCAACTGGTCGATATCAACGTTGACCGGCAAGTACATTTCGCGATCCGTTCCCTTGACTCCAGTTATCATGAACTGCGTCTGCAGGTTGAACAGTTGTTTGTCTGGCGGTATCTGGCGCCCAGTCACCAACAGCGAATGTTGATTCGCTAGATCACCGTTGGCGTCGAGATATCCCGACTCCCAAAGGTGACAGCCATCCGGTCCTGTAAGCACGACGTTCAACCAAAGTTGAGGTTGTGCTCCCAGTGAACCACTCGGGCTGTTATGACCTTCGCTGACATTGGTTACGATATAGTGCAAAGGCAGATCATTGCCTACCTGCGGCTGTTGTTCAAAAATTGGTCCGTCAATATGGGTTCCTGCTTCCATTACGGCTATGGAAGAAGCTTTCTTCACATCGAGAAGCTTGAAGTTCTCATCGAGTACTTTGCGTGCATCGCGACGCTCGTCGGCTGAGTTCCAGCTCTGAGGAAAAGTGGCAGTGAACTGTCGATTCGCCAGCGCTTTTTCATAAGCATCTGTCCCCCAGCCTCCTCTCCAATCGAACTCCAGCCATTGATCGACTGTCCACCGGAGTGCCTTCTCGTTGTGAGGAAATATGCCGGGATGGGCTATCGAATTCCCCGGTCCAAAAAACATATGGTTTGAGTGCTTGCGATTCTTGTCGACTGACTTCTCGCTCATCTCGGCCGCCGCGCCGTACTCGTAGCCGAGTGGTTTACCCGGCACCATCCCCATGTGGCAGTCTTGGCAACTGATACCTTTTTTACAGGCTGGACCGGCGCGGTATTGAGCCCAAACGACTTCGAGATTGATCCCCGGATGTACAGCAACTTGGTGGCAGGCTTGGCAGTAACCGCTATCGCTAAGTTGTTCGAAACGAATGCCCTGCAAATGAATTTCCTGGCCCGGTTTCTTGTCGTTTGCGTCGATTTTGATTTTATAATTGTCTTTGTCTGCAATTGCGCGAGCTACGCCTTCGCCACCAATGTTGCCATAGACGGGAGCTTGCGTGGGGCCCGGTTCAATACGTCGCTCACCATGGACTCGACCGTAGGCCTCCTTGACTCGATGGCAGGCAACACAGGTAATTCCCTCGCGAAAAACCAGAGGCGCATCGATAATCGACGCTTCGCGCGGGAAGTTCATCTGTACGGCGACAGGTGCATGACAGCGCATACAAAACGTGCCTAGCGTTCCAGACGCGAGCTCCTGCAACTTCTGCTCAAATTTGTGAAACATGGGCGAAACTGACGAGTATGCATGCGCACTGACTCGCCATTCATTGTAGATCTTCTCATGGCACTTGGCACATTTCATTGCAGAGGGATACAGCTCGTTTGCAAAAACTTCCGCATGCGGGTCGAGCCCCTCAGGCACATCACCCCGCGAAGCTTTCTCCGCGCCATGCCCCGCTCCGGGAAGCGCCGCCGCTGGTCCCATCGACTCGAGCGCTGATGTGCTGCCATCGACTGCTGGGGAACTGCCCAGCAAACTGTCGTCACCGGACAAGCTTGCACTCTTGTCCAAAAGGTCTTGCGTTGAAGCGAGCATCGCTTGCACGTTTTGACGGTAGCTTCCAACAGTCTGCGTGTTTGGAAAGCTCGATTGGCCAGCACGTGTCGACAACGCAGCAGACGGCATCTGCGATGGTTGGATAATGAACTCAGTGGGTACAGTTAGCGAACGGAATTGATAGACGCTACCATCGGGACTCACCCAATTTCGCGGAGCGTCGGTGTTGCTCGAATCTGTCGGATGCGGAACTGTAGGGAATGCCAACGACTGCGCAACGACGATCGTGTTGCTGAATTCATGCCCCAGCAACAGCAAAGCTAGCAATTGTGCGATTGCGCGAGTCTTACAGGTAGGAACCACACGGAACTCCACATCACAGCGTCTAAATAGAATCCTGTAAGCACCCTATCGTCCAGAACAACCATTACATTCAAACAAACTGGTATAGACGCCACTTTTGACCCCACTGGTTTTATCGCCCTATTAGTGAAAGCAACCCAGCTTACCTAAGCCAATTTCTCTGATGTTCTCTCCCAGCCGCGGCCTACCGAGCAGTAACGAGCTAGGCTTACAACAGTAAATATCCATTGGTTGGAGAAGCGTGATGAGCTGCGAGACACACGATAGACGTGAATTCCGTTGTTGCATTGCCGCAGAAAACTCTGCTGGCAAGCTGCGCATCGGCTTGAAGCAATATGACGTGTGCGTTTTAGACACCTCGCGCAATGGTTTTTGTATCAAATTGCCCAACCGAGTCGCGTCCAAAGTACGGGAGAAGTCGCTGCCGATTCTCAGTTTCAATGGCGAGAATTGGGAAGTCGAATTGAAATCGCGTTACAGCGATGGCGAAACATTCACCAATCTCGGGCTTGCACGTGTTCGAGAAGTTACCAAGATCAAAGCTCCCTCGTCGTGGGGTCTATGGTGCAGCAGCAATCGATCAGGACTGCATAATGACCCAACATTTCTCGCCTTTCTCGTGCTTGCTTTTATTGTCGCGGCGATCTCGCTCCCAGGCGTCGGCGATCACCTGGGAACCGCACCCAGAGTACAGAAGGCTATCAAATCCTTCGTAAAATCCGCACGTTAGATCAGAAATCTGCTCCGCTAACCAGCAGGGAGTACGACTCGCGGGGTTCGGCCGATTTATCACCCTGGGTTGCTTGTTGCAAACCGCGTTTTCAGCGTCGCCGCAAAGCATTGTATGACAACAACTTAGCGAGCGGCCCATAGGCGGTTGGCCGGTTGTTATTCCGAGCGTTTTCTGCTAGGATTTGCCGCTTCGAAAACTGGAAAAACGTCGGTTTCTATTTGCTCCTGAGATGGATGCAACCGGCGGTTCTTTTCGCCCCCCGAGTGAAGGATATTGGCTTGGCTGACGAACCCCCAAATGACAATGATGTCCCAGCTGGAAATGCAAGTGGCAATGGCGAAGACGGAACCAGAATCGTCGATCAACCCATCGAAAATGAGCTTCGCGATAGCTACCTAACCTATGCGATGAGCGTGATAGTCAGTCGAGCTCTGCCGGACGTACGGGACGGATTAAAGCCTTCGCAGCGTCGGATCCTGGTAGCCATGAATGACCTTGGGTTAGGACCGGGCGCGAAGCGTGTCAAGTGCGCCAAGATCTCCGGAGATACCAGCGGTAATTACCACCCTCACGGCGAAGCAGTGATTTATCCGACGCTCGTCCGCATGGCCCAAGAATGGAACATGCGCCAGGTATTGATCGACAAGCAAGGAAATTTCGGTTCCATCGCAGGCTTGCCACCTGCGGCTATGCGATACACGGAAGCTCGCCTCAGCTCCGCTGCGTCGATGATGCTCGACGACCTGAAACTCGATACGGTGGACTATGTTCCTACCTACGACGAAGTGCGTACCGAACCAGTCGTGCTTCCCTCTCGTTTTCCCAACCTGTTGGTAAACGGTGCAACAGGCATTGCCGTGGGTATGGCTACCAGCATTCCGCCACACAATTTGCGGGAAGTTTGTGCTGCTATCATTACGCTCGTCGACGATCCAGATGTATCGCTAGATGAACTGATGGAGATTGTTCCCGGACCAGATTTTCCCACAGGTGGAATAATCTGTGGGCGTTACGGTGTCCGACAAGGCTATCGTACTGGGCGTAGCGTAATCGTCGTTCGTGCACGCGCAAAAATTGAATCGGTCAAGAACCGCTCGCGAATAGTTGTTAGCGAGATCCCTTTTCAACAGTATCGCGATCGTGTGATCGAGCGTATCGCCGGCTTGGTCAGCTCCGGAAAAATCAAAGGCATCTCGGGAATCCGCGATGAAAGCGATTTGAAAGAGCCCGTGCGAATGGTCATCGACATCAAACAAGGACACGATGCCGATATCGTTCTAAATCAACTTTACCAGTTCTCGCCGCTGCAAGAATCTATTTCGATCATCTTCTTGGCGCTGGTCGACGGTAAGCCTCGCGAATTGAACTTGAAGGAGATGCTGCAGGAGTTCATTCGACATCGCGTTACTGTGATTCGACGACGTACGCAATTTCTGTTGGCCCGCGCGCGAAAACGCAAACACACCGTCGAAGGCCTGTTGTTGGCTCTAGCTGACATTGACCAAATCATTCAGATCATTCGCTCAAGTCGTACGCAAGCTGAAGCTAAAGAGCGTCTGATGGGCGTGCAGGTACCCGCATCTATGATGGAGCGAGCTCTCGGTGATCGCGGCTTTAAAGAGTTTCAGCTAGATCGCGGAGCTGCCGACACGTACTCGTTGTCGAGCGTGCAGACCGACGCAATTCTGGCTATGCGACTCGGACAACTGGTCAATCTCGAGCAGGACAAGCTCTCCGAAGAACACGCGGCACTGCTCGAAGAGATCGATGGTTACCTTGAAATTCTCTCTGACACAAAGAACATTTACGCAATAATTCGCGAAGAGACCGAAGAAATCGCGCGGCGATTCGGAGATAACCGCCGTACGGAAATCAGTCATGAGGAGCTCGGCAACTACAACATGGAGGATCTCATCACCGAAGAAACCATGGTGGTGACCATTACTCATCGCGGCTACATCAAACGTATCCCTTCGGTCACCTACCGTGCTCAGCGGCGCGGAGGAAAGGGCATTACCGGAGCCAAGTCCGAAGACGAAGATCCAATCGAGCACCTGTTCGTGGCCAGTACCCACGCATACCTGCTGTTTTTCACCACACAGGGCAAAGTCTATTGGCAGAAGGTATACGATATTCCTCAGCTAAATCGCGAAAGTCGTGGGCGAGCTGTGGTCAATCTGCTGAATTTGGCTGAAGGTGAAAAGATTGCAGAGTGCGTTGCCGTCCGCGATTTCGATTTGCCGGGACACTTTCTGATGATGGCCACCAAACGTGGGCTCGTCAAAAAGACGCCACTGGATGCCTACAGCCGTCCCAAAAAAGGCGGCATCATTGCGATTAAGCTAAAGGAAGATGACGAACTCGTTGATGTTGTCGTCGTTAGCCCTGACGATCAATTGTTAATGTCAACCGCTAACGGTAAGGCCATCCGCTTCTCCGAAAGCGATGCACGCTCCATGGGACGCAATACTTCCGGCGTCAAAGGTATCCGCTTGAAGAAAGGGGATTCCGTCGTGGGAATGGTTGTCGCAGATCCCAATGCCACGTTGCTGACGGTATGTGAACAGGGCTACGGCAAGCGGACATGGTTCGGCGCCGGCGAAAAACTGGCTCCCGTCGAGTCCGATGAGAATGAAAATGGCGATACGGAAGATGTTGTATCCGCTTCGGAAACTGAAACTTCAGATTCCGACGCGAGCGAAGATCTCAACTCAAGCCAATCGTATCGGACGCAACGGCGCGGTGGCGGTGGCTTAATGGATATCAAAGCCACCAAACGCAACGGCCCCGTCATCGGAATCGTGCCTGTGACCGACGAAGACGAATTGTTAATGATGACTTCTCGCGGAAAAATTCAACGCGTTGCTGCCAAAGAAATCAACGTCATCGGTCGCAACACCCAGGGTGTACGGATCATGAAGATGGATGAAGGCGATTCGCTGACGGCTATCGTTAAAGTCCCCACCGAAGATGTTATCGACGAAGCAACGCTACCCCCAACCACAGCCCCGAGTACCTACTCTGGTCCGCCAACCAATCCCGTAGCGACGCAGGAATTCGAGCAGGAGTCAACACAAAACGATCCGGACCAATCCAGCGAGGATGATAACGAAAACGCATAACATCGCGTCTCACACGTTTTACCAGGAGAGATAGCCAAACTATCTTTCCTGGGGCGGAGACTGGACGCTTAATACGATCGTGAGCATTGAACCCTCTTCCGACGCATAGCAACGCCGAACAACGCCACTCCTAACAACGCCAGAGACGACGGCTCCGGCACCGCAGACACGTTGAACTGTAGGCTATAGTTCGAAAAACTTCCTGTTTCCTGGATATAGACCGAATAGGTTCCCCCACCCAATGGTCGCGTGAATGGGATTCCATTATTGTTGAACATGGGATCCGCCAATCGAGCCAGTATGTCCGTCCCTATGTGGTTATTGCCGACAACTACTGCTCCCAGCACCAAACTTAGATCCGGCAGATCAATCTGATTGTTAATTTCTTCCTCAGAGTATTGGAAAACCGCATTGTCATCTAAAACAAGCAGCATGGCCTGAGAACGTTGTGGGGTGCTGTAGCTGTTTAGGAAAATCGAATCCAACCGCAGCCCCGACGGTATTTGGAACGAAAAGATGTCCGACGTATTGCCAGCACTAATGGCCGTTACGCGCCCAGTTACCGTGTTTGCTCCAACCATGAGCGGTCCCAGCGCGGTCGGCGCCAAGTTGTTCGCCGATAGCTCACCGTCGATCGCCTCATTATAAACGATTCCCGCCTGAGTCTCCAAATACATCGTGCACAAAACTAGGACAACCAACGCCGCGCGTAAAACCAACAGCATTTCACAGGACTCCGAAAAACGAGATGAGGATGAGTCTACGCCTTGGCTCTGTCCGATCGCACATTTACAAACCAAGCCAATGACATTCGTTTGATTGGTTCAGTCGACTTGCAAACGCCGCGTTTGGGATTAGACGAGCACGCCTTTCCATGCAGATGAGTTGCAGCTTAGTGATGAGACAGCCGCTGAATCATTCCGCTCAATTCAAACGTATTGCTTGATGCTAGTTGGCAATGAACAGCCAAGCAATCGAGGAAGTGTTTCTCAACCGGCAAAAATTTCGCATTCACTACGCTCGCCCTCAAAGCTACTAGGGACTATCATTCGAAACCACCCATTTTAGGAGTCAAGCACATGCAATTAGGCCTCGACCAATACCTCAAATGCCTCCGCGTCTGTCAGGCTGCGTTGCTGTTGCTGGGGATCGCAGCCTCACCTGATCCAATCGCTTTCGCACAACCTAACACCGGTTTGATCGCGCTCGAAATTGGGCAAGCAGTAGCTGTTTGTGTGGACGCAAAAACCCTCAACAATTCGTCTGGGGTCTGGCTTGCAGCTGGCGCTCATTATGAATTCCTAGTTGCTAGCCAAGACACTTGGCGAGACTTAAATATCGATTGCACCGCCGCAGGTTGGACCGCGGATCGCGTGGGGCCGCTTGCGAGGCCTTTCGTGCGCGCATCGGAATCGAAACGTCGCTGCCCCGATGCCAATTGGTTTGAACTGGTCGGCTCAGTAGGCACTGATGGTTGCCAGCATTTTTGCATCGGTTGCCGAGGGCCAGGTTGGACGTATACTCCGAACCGCAGCGGAGCTTTAATCACATTTGCAAATGATCTACTGTCGCGTTATGGCAATAACTCGGGGTCCATAACGCTAACGATTCGCCGTGTAGCTGCACCTGGGAAGAGCCTACCAAGTTGCCTTCATTGATGCTGCCTGCCGATAACAACCAACGAAGTAATTTTTTACCTCTAGCTTTTGAGGGCTGACAGCATACTAGACGCAGCTTGTCCCAGAAACAACGTATCCGTTCCGGTGCAAATCAAAGTTGCACCTCGCGCGATATCTTGTTGAGTAGCCTTGGCGGTAACCGCGAAGCTACCTATGGGAAGGTTGGCTAACTTGCTTACCGTACAAATGCGATCGACGGCGGCAACGACTTCGGAATCTTCGATAAGCCCCATCTTGCCCATACTGGCGGACAAATCGTAGGGCCCCAATTGAATTGCATCGATTCCGTCTACCTGCACAATCGCCTCGATGTTTTCTACGGCTTGTCGATGCTCTGCCTGAACAATAACGGCGATACGATCATTAGCACACGACAGGTACACTGCAAAACTGGCTCCATAGCCTTGTGCTCTTGCGAGCCCTACACCGCGCGCGCCCCATGGCGGATACTTTGCCCAACGAACAATGTTCTTCGCTTGCTCGGCTGTATTGACTTGCGGCACGATGATGCCGTGAGCTCCGATATCGAGCATTTGCTTTATTGGAACCTCAGCCGCCTCAGGTACGCGAACGACGCAGGCAACTCGATGGCTAACGGCTTGAAGAATTGCCAATACATCGCTGGTGGCCAAGGCGCCGTGCTCACAGTCGATAAAGAACCAATCGAAGCCGACAGCCGCTAGAATTTCAGCCGTAGCCGGCGTTGGCAACGTAAGCATCGTGCCAAACAGCATCTCGCCGCTCGACAATCGCGCTCTAAAATTGGTTGAGTCTTTATTCATAGGGATCTCCTCGAAGATGCAACTCAGCTGCGTTGCTGGCTTACTACTTAGCCCTGAGCATCTCCATCAAATATTCCAAAGTCGTCGCATGTTTAGCATCGGGGACATCTGGGTAGTAAAGCTCACACGCGACCCCATGTGCATCGCAATGCTCTTGAAGCTTTACGCCGAAATTTGAAGTGTGAGTTGGATCCTTTTGATCCTGACCGAGAGCTGGAGGAGCAGTGTAGTAAAGGTAGACAGGCGGATCGTCGCTGCTGACCAAAGCATACGGCGAGTACTCTGCAATCCAAGGCAAGATGGTTTCGCGCTTTGCCAGAAACTCGTCGAACTGACTGAGCTGCTGCTCTTTGTTCCCATCAAAACCAAAGGCATGTCCACCATACCGACTGTTGGGTGTCCACTCTTTCATCTGTTGAGGATCTAGAGTCGTCTGAGCGCCGCTAACTGCAGCGCACATTAAACGCGTCGACTCGCGGGCAACAACATCGTCGCTGTTGGGATCTGCGAGATCTGGGTGAAATGCCAACCAAAGTGAGGTACAGGCTCCCGCAGATCCTCCGCTGGCAGCGATACGATTCTTATCGATGTTCCACTCGGCAGCTTTGCTCCGAACAAATTGCAAGCCCCTTGCCGCATCGAGAAGCGGGCCTTTGACCGGTGGAACGACACCATCGGCTGTCGCTTCGGGTATGAACCGATATTCGAC
Organism: Pirellulaceae bacterium; assembly: GCA_041736515.1. Lineage (GTDB taxonomy): Bacteria > Planctomycetota > Planctomycetia > Pirellulales > Pirellulaceae > Aureliella. Next base: position 3,044 of record JBGSTP010000296.1, on the reverse strand, counting down.
CGAAGCAACAGAGACCCCCGAATCGAGCAGCGTGGGCAAAATGGCGGACAGGCCACTCATCCGACCTCCATTCATCCAACCACCACCATGAATGAAATAAAGCAAGGGAGTCGGCGAGCCCGATTTGGCCTGCCAAAAATGCAATACTTGTTTTGGATGCGGACCATAACTGACATCATACTGCGTAGGATTCGGCAATTGACGGTCCGTTCTTAAGATCTGCTGCGCTTCTTCAGCTGCAATTTCCCGAACAAAAATATTTTGCCACCGAATCTCGCCACCATGCGTTTGCAACATGACTGGTCCCCTGGCTGGCAATGGCACGCTTCGATCCCAATAGTTCTCCATCTTCGCTCCTTCCACAACCAATCGATTGTTGAGCGTGACCCATGTCCGCGCGCCAACCTGACGAATACGGAGTGTATTCCACTGACCAAACGGCTTGTCAGATACCATCAACGGGTCGCGACCGAGCGTCCCTGGCGTATTGTTGAACAGTCCCCCTGATCCCTGATGCGGCTTTCGATCTGGACGCTTGGGGTCAAACACCTGATTCACATCCCAAATTTGTATTTGTGGAGTTCCACGAAGGTAGATTCCGCTATCCGCAGTTGCCACGGTCTTGTACTCAATCAGTAATTCAATATCGCCAAACTCCTCTTCAGTTGTCGCGTAAGGGCCGGTTCCATTGTTCACTAGTTCGCCGTTCTCGACTGACCAATGCTGTGTGAATTCCGCCTTTTGTTGCCTAAGGTTTTCCTCGCGCTGGTCGCCAGTCAATTTGGCCGACGAATGCGGATTCCAGCCATACCATCCAGCAAGATCCTGTCCATTAAACAACGCACGGAAGCCCTCTGGTGGCTTTGGCGATGCAGCCTGCGCAGGCGTCACGGAGTAGGCCAACGCGACAATACAAAGTGCGACTTTACACAGGGCGACGTACAGTTTCATGATGTCCTCGAAGATTATGCAGCCAGAATGAAGAATGTGTCGTGAGCAATCACATCCAACGCCCTAGGGGCGTCGCAGAATAACAATGGTGGGAAACTAGAGTATATCTAATTCGATGGCCGATCAAACGAATGCAGGGCTTTTGCAAAACGGCCACCAATATCGAGCGTTCCGTTAGCTGTGAAATGCGTATGCGACGGAGCTAGCGTCTCTGCACCTTCCGTGTCAACGTATACAGTGTAGGCGACTCTCTCTGCTACCGCTCGCTGGGCAGCGATGATCGTGGGCATCTGTGGATTCTTCAAGTTGCCAAAACGTGTATTGACGCCAATTAGTGCAATCAACTCTGGTGCACCCAAATCCGCACGCAACTTTACGAGCATTCGTTCAAGATTCTTTTCATATTGGGAGGCATACTGCTGCGTTGCATCGCTCTCACCCTGTACCCAAATTAGTGCTCGCAGCTTGAAATCGATTCCCTTCTCCCTGCCTGCGACGACTGCTAATTGCGTTTCACTGATCAGTGAGCGATAGCAAATTCCGGCATCGCCAGCACCATCCGGATTCCAATCCTGATATAAGGACGTACCACTAAACGCCACCTTCACAATGGCAAGAGGTCTAGCCTCTTGGCTAAGTAGCGTTCGACAAAGTCCAATTTCTGGACCAAAACCGCCCTCTGGCTTTTTAAAATTGCCATACTGTCTCAGCAGCTTCGGTTCTGCGTTTACGGACTTGGGGTCCATGGGGGTGCCGCGCGACTGCGTTTGTAACTGACTCCACCTACCGTCGCTAGTTACATCGTACCGATCTGGCGGAGGATCACCGACGCGCCACCAAAACAAGACCGACTTGTCTCTCTCTTCCGCGGCCAACTCTGAAGCATAGGCATCGAAACCCACCGCATTGGACTGACCTGCAACGAGAATTAGGTCGCGAGTCTCCGAGCGAGCCGCTTCGGGATACCCGGCAAGCGGGACGACAACTGCGAGCAACAAATGAACATATCTCATGATGGAAACTTAGCAGAAAAGCTTGGGACGCTCGAGGGGCAGGCAATCACGACAACCAAACTAGTTGGACAGCGCGATTCGAAAACACCGGTTTCTGATTAGTGAGCGGCAAGGCGCTAGCCGCCGGTTTTTTTCGCAGTTTCTACCTGGAAATACCGGCGGCTAGCGCCTTGCCGCTCACTAACGAGGCGGTGTCCGACTAGATTGTACCAACTCTGAATAGATTCCCAATCCAGAACTTCGATTCTTAGCCCATCCCGGGGCAAAGCTCGCACAACCTCAATACCGGCCCGGCACTTTCTGAGATACCGCTTGGTGACTGTTCTGGATATTTCCAGGCACTTCCTACGGACTACGGTACTTCGAAAAGGCAGCTAGCCCGCTCCGGCGAAACCGGCTACTTAGCTCGACGGACCTCCAACTGCCAACCGAGAAATCGCTTACAGTAAATTGCTGCGATCTGACCGGCCGCAGCACTCCAAAAACCGAACGCTTGATTGTAAGATAACATCCGATCGTCGATGCGAATAATAAAGCGAGAATTCAGCATCGCGGAAACTTTACTGTTTAACATTCAGGAAATGCAATGAGTGCCAGTTATCACGATTACTCCAAAATGATTGATCACTCCTTGCTCATGCCAACGCTGGATGCCAGGCAATTGGAGGAGGGCTGCCAATTGGCGCTTGCTTACGATGTGGCTAGCGTTTGCATATTGCCTTACTACCTTAAACGCTGCGCAGCTGTTCTAGCGGGCTCGACTGTTAAGCCGAGCACCACTATCGGCTTTCCGCATGGCGGGCACAGAATCGATGTCAAATTGTTTGAGGCCGATCGAGCAATCGAGGATGGTTGCCAAGAATTGGACATGGTTGTGAACATCAGCCAGGTACTCAGTGAAAATTGGGTTGCCGTCCGCGACGAGATTAAAGCAGTAGTGGAACTAGCGCACGCGGCGAATCGACAAGTCAAGGTGATTTTCGAGAATTGCTATTTGCAGAATGCGCACAAAGTTCGGCTGTGCCAGATTTGCACCGAGTCGGGAGCCGATTGGGTAAAGACCAGTACAGGTTACGGAAC
>JBGSTP010000278.1:0-18724 GCA_041736515.1 Pirellulaceae bacterium | reverse complement strand
GCTCATAACCCCTTCCCATAATTTTGAACCTATCCGCACTAGCGTCGCTCCAGCAGCAATGGCCGCTCGATAATCGCCACTCATGCCCATCGAAAGTTCGGACAGCTGGACTTCGTTGGCAAAACGCAATTGCAAACGATCTCGCATTTCTCGGACTTGCTCGAACTCGCGGCGCACTAAATCAGTAGCAGAATTCAAGCTGGACATGGCCATCAACCCGCGCACTTCCAGGCCGGGCATGTGCACAAGTTTCGTCAGCAGGCCCTCGAGCCCGTCGGCCTGCAAGCCTGTTTTCGTTTGGTCGGAAGTGACATTCACTTCAATCAATACGGGTAAGTTGGCTCCGATGGCTGTCGCTTCCTGGCTAATCGCCTGCGCCAACCGCAAGCTATCGAGCGAATGCAACATGGACAGCAGCGGCAATGTACGACGAAGTTTGTTGCGTTGCAGGTGGCCGATCAAATGCCACTGCACTCGCACGCCTTCTGGCAACTGGTGGCCAGCCATGGCATCGCACTTTTCCCACAGCGATTGCGGGCGATTTTCACCGAGTATGGTGCAGCCTGCAGCCGCCAGTTGCCACGCCAGCTCTGCTCCAACATACTTGCTGACGCCTACAATCCGCACTTCCTCGGACTTTCGATCGGCCGCCACGCACGCTTCGTGAACCTGGGAGCAAACTCGCACCCAATTCTCATGCACAATCTTCGCGGTCGCATCCGTTCCGGCACCCATGGGTTAACTCGAAGCCTCGACGGTGAGCAGGGTCTCAACCTCGCCATCGCTTCCATCGAATCGACCAACGAAAAACTCGGACAGCGTATGCATTCCCAGCGCTGTTCTGCGTTTTGTCTGGGCTAACGAACGGTAGAGCAGCCATTGGTCGGTGCCGATCTGTACCCGATAGGCTACTGCCTCCTCGGCCCCGACGATTTTCAGGTCTTCGCCGACCGTCAAGCGCCGCCAAGTAAACGGTTTTTTAGCGTGGGAATTACACAGACTAATCAGCGTCGCTGTATAGAGCCGCTGACCCTGTACGTGATTTTGCGCAACGAGCAATTCGCCTTCTGCCGTCAGGCTTCCCAACGTTGGCTGCCTGCGCCATTCGGGTAAGTGCAGCGGTAACACCAGGCTTCGGCCACCTGAGGGTGAAACAATGAAGCCTTCAGTCGTTTTCTTCGCCGCTTCAAATTGAACATCGCCGGCAAGCGGTAAGCGAGAACTAAGCGACCAAGCCCCTAATTGATCGCAGAGCATCGCATCAGCCAACAGTAGCAAACGATCCTCGCGAAAAAACAAGACTTGACGCTGAACTCGGGCGTGCTGTCCAAACTTGGCCTCCAGTTCTAAATAATCGACATCGTCGTCGCTGAACCAACAGACCTCGCCCCACTCGTCCAGCTGTAGCTGGGACTGCTGATCGAGCTCAACGCTGGCAGTCCACTCGCCCGCCAGTAGCGGCTTGCCCTTCGGGCCCAATGCTTCGATGCAAATCTCGCTATCGGAAAAATCAAGCGCAAAACGACTTCCTTTTTTCCGCCAATCGCCTTGCATACACACACCCGCCGCATCGTCGCAGTAGAAGGTTAGCGCCGGCAACTTGGTGATATGCTCTCGACCATTGCCCACCTGTGCTCCTGCAAGCCCCGACGAAACCATCACCGACCGCAATGATTTGGGATTCTTCGTTTGCTTAACCAACGCCTCCCAGATCGCTCTACTTCGTGGGGACGAATTGCCAGCTGCCAACAATTGCGTACCGTCCGGCCGCGCCCAGCGTGCAGCATGCTTTAATAGATTTGCCAGGGCGCTTTGCTGCGGTGGAAACCACTTGCGCAGACCTAGCGTGTTGGCCAGCACTCGGCACCTCACCACGCTCGCCAAAGCAGCGCGCAAATAGGTAACTCCGTGCGCCAACCATGGCGCTGGAGCGTCTTCGCTACGCTCCAGGTACTCCGCTAAATTATCCATGGCTTTCGTGGCTTCGCTGAGCACCGTGCGCTGCGAAGCCGAGGTCGCCAACCCAATCAACAAGGGCAATTCGCACTGTAATGCCAGATGACAGACGACCGACTCATCGAGGTCCGGAGCATAGGTCGCAATGCGATCCACAACGGCTTGCAACCATTGCGTTAGCCATTCATTGCCTGGACGGTGCGCGTGCTCGGGGACATGCCAAGCCAAAGCGGTAATTCCTAACGCCGATTTGGCGTATGCATCGGCGGTCTCCAACCAGCCAAATGCAATCGATTCAAGCGACTGCTCCATCAACCCGACAACCTCAGCCATTCGAGCCGCCTTGGCTTCCTCGGTGTCACCGGTACTCTCCGAAACGATTGCAGCAAGCTTCTTCGCAGACATGCCAGACCGCACCAAGATTTCTGCTTGCTCCTGCATGACACATGAAAACAAGAAGGAATTCTCGATAGATACGCCATTGGGCCATTTCAACCGCGACAGCGAGTGATCGTAAGCGCTAGCCCAAACGGCCAAGGGTTGCGACATGGCGGCGGAAACCTGGTTCGCTAAGGGTTTGATGCGCCGGTCAGCCGAAATGCGTTTGCCCTTTCGCTTGGCGCCCGACTTGCGATTTTCTTCTTGTATTGAAATATTGTGACGAGGGTCGATCCAGTCCATTTGGAGCTCGTTTCTCTATCGGTTTGTGAGAATAAGTAGGCACTCGGCTCCGGCCTATGGAGCTGGCCTGTGACAATTCGACCGCGACAGCCAGGCGATAAGTGGTATACTGCGATTTAGTCGCGCTGAGAATAGGTCGGACATCATTGTGCTTACGCCGCTCGCGATGTCAAAGATTCCATCGAAACTGTAGGAAGTTGAGTCGGGACGGATATATGAAAGTGCTTGCTTTTTGTCTTCCAACTGTGCTGGTGTTCACTGCTTGCCTGCTGGCCGCCAATCTAGGCCACTCCCAATGGGAGGAACGAGCATCAGTCTTTAAGGAAGTGGAAAAAACGTTCGGCGAACCACCTGGCATGACGCGTTTAGATCCTAAAGACCGCGTGTGGGCCGACAAAAAAAGCAAACGAGTCGTCGTCGATGGCTATATTGCCCTACGCGAAGGCCAGCTGGAAATGCTGGCTTGCTTGGTGGGCACCAAGGAGCATGAGTCGATCGTGGCGACTTTTTGTAAGGCTCAAACTGTGCACGCGGGTTTGCTTGCCGTAGGTGCCCAGCAGGGATCTCCAGTCAAATGGGAGCCGGTCTACACGGCTCCAACCGGAAGCCAGATTCAAGTTTTCGCCCTTTGGTACGCCGAGGGAAAAAAGAAGAACATTGATGTGCGCCAATGGGTGCGCGTGGTGGGTAGCGAAACGACTGTGCTCGACACAAACTTCGTGTTCGCCGGCAGTATGTTCTGGGAGGACCCCGATACAGGCAAGAAACTCTACCAAGCGGAAAGCGGCGACCTGATCTGTGTTTCCAACTTTTCGACCTCAACGCTCGACGTTCCCATCGAGAGCTCCAAAGCTAACTCAGGTCTCTTGTTCGCGGCTTTTACGGACCGCATTCCGCCCGAAGGGACCCCCGTCCGCTTGGTTCTTCAGGTGGTCGACGACAAGAAGTCCGCCAATGGACAACCCGTCGAATCGTCGCTCTCCCAAGACTCGAAAAACAGTTCTGCGACGAATAACAACCCCGTGAATAAGTTGCCTGCCAACTTGGAGTCGCTGGCTGCACCACCAAAATAATCCTCAAATCAGCGATTGAGCTGGCAACTGTTCTACCCGCCCTCGCACTAAAAACTTGACACTGGCCGTGCCGGTTAACTAGGCTATTACCGGTTGCCTGTTGCTTTATTTCCGTCGCGTCCCTTCGGCGCTCTGACCCATCGAGCGAGATTACCATGTGGCCCTACGTTTGGATTGCGTTCATGCTCGGTCTGGTAATTGCCACAACTGTCGTGGCCATGCGAGAGAAAAAAGCGCGCACCGCTGCTATCAAGAAAATGACTCCGCAGCCGCTCGACTCGACCGCCACATCCATGCCCATTGCTTCGGCCGCTGACGGGTTTGGCGATCAAGATCCGCTCTCCTCTTTTGGCGGAGCGACTGACATGGCAGCATTCGATGATAACTCTTTCAAGTAGACATCTCCTTAACGACTAACACACGACCTCGTATAATAGCTGAAATTTAATTTCGGCAAGTGCCTTGGTTGTGCTTGTCATGTCTCAACTGCTCACACCATGTTCTCGTGATGCCGAGCAGTTTAACGGTGGAGATGTCCTGTGAGTCGCTCTGGCAAACCGGCGCTGCTGGTACTGGAAGATGGAACCTGTTTTCGTGGCATCTCCATTGGCGCCGAAGGAGAGGTTTTCGGCGAAGTTGTCTTCAATACGTCGATGACGGGCTACCAAGAAATCCTGACGGACCCAAGTTACTGTGGTCAAATCGTCAGTATGACCTATACGGAAATCGGAAATTATGGCACCAACGCCCAGGACGTGGAAAGCGATAAGCCTCAAGTCGCCGGTTTCGTGGTGCGCTCGGAAAGCCGCATCGATAGCAATTATCGTTCTCAGCAAGGCCTCGGCCAGTACCTGCGTGACAACCAAATTGTTGCGATCGCCGGTATCGATACGCGCGCCCTGGTACGCCACATTCGAACCCAAGGTGCGATGAAAGGCTGTATCACCACTGTCGATTTCGACGTCGCTTCCATGCTTGCCAAAGTACAGAAAAGCCAGAGCTTAGTTGGACGCGACCTAGTACGCGAAGTAATTCCCGCACGAGCCAGACAGTGGAATGAGGCCCTCTACAGGTTAGAAAATAAGTCCGCGGACCGTCCGCATGCGGCCACCAAAGTACCCCATGTGGTCTGCCTCGACTTCGGCATGAAGTGGAATATCGCTCGGCATTTATTTGATCGCGGCAATCGCGTTACGATCCTACCCGGCACTGCCTCGGCCCAGGATGTCCTGGACCAAGCCCCTGATGGAATATTTCTATCGAACGGTCCTGGCGATCCGGAACCGCTCGAGTACGCCATCGGTACAATTCGCGATTTGCTCGGCAAACGGCCAATGTTTGGAATTTGCCTCGGTCATCAACTGTTGAGTTTGGCTGCGGGCGGCAAGACGTTCAAGATGAAATTCGGTCATCGCGGTAGCAACCAACCAGTACTCAACTTGGAGAATGGTCGGGTCGAAATCACGTCACAGAATCACGGATTTGCCGTTGAGGAAGTGAGCCTGCCTGCTTGCCTTAAAATCACACATCGCAATTTGAACGACAATACCATTGCTGGGGTCCGGCACAACTCGAATTTGGCTTTCAGTGTCCAGTACCACCCAGAAGCCTCGGCTGGCCCACACGACAGCGAATACTTGTTCGACCAATTCCAGGATTTGATCGTCGAAAACCTCTGTTCGTAATTCCACTATTTTTGGTCGAATCGTTACGAGCGTTACAGCTGGAACTTTTGCAAAGTATTCTGAGATTCCACCGCCAAGAAATTAGCGCGGCAAATCATTGAAGCCTATGTTTGCAAGAATGCGTGGAGCTATCCGCGCGCAAACAGGGCAAAACAATGAACACCTTCAATGGCTTGCGTGTCGTCGTCATCGATGACGATCCGCATGGCGTGCAACTTGTATCGCAGGCGCTAGCTGAGCATCGCGATCTGAAAATCTTCGCGTTCACCGACATTGATTCGGCGACGGCCGCCCCGCCTACTCACGCCGCCGATGTTATCCTGCTCGACTACGATCTTTCAACGCCAGAACTTCAGGGTCTTGGCAAATTGCAGGCTGGTCTGGAAGCTTCCCTCCCCATCATTGTCTTGACCGACGACGAGGACATTGATTGCTTTCGCAGGGCCATTAAAGCTGGAGCCCAGGACTGCCTTTGTAAGAATGGTTTGGATGGCAAGCAACTAATTCGTTGTATCCACAACACACTTGAAAGACAAGAACTTCAGCAGCAACTGCGCCGTGCGGCGCTGACCGATTCACTTACGGGTTTGCTGAACCGCGACGCGCTGTTCGTGGAAATTTCCAATCGTTTAAAGCCGCACGCTCCGCTCGAACCATTCTCAATTCTCTTTCTGGACATCGATGACTTTAAGTTGGTCAACGACAGCCACGGTCACGACTTTGGCGACCGCTTCCTGATCGAATTTGTAAGACGTGTGCAAAACTGTCTGCGGGATGCGGATATTTTTGCTCGTTTCGGCGGCGACGAGTTTGTAGTCGTCTTGCCAAGGGCCTCCAGCGATAAGACTGTGCTCTCGATAGCTGACACGATACGCCGGGAATTTGAGATTCCGATTGTCGTCGATGGAAACCCGGTGTTCGCGGGAGTAAGCCTGGGCTACACCACTGCTTCGGTAACCCATCGCGATACCAGCCAACTACTCAGGGAAGCAGATACGGCCCTGTTCGCCGCTAAAGCGCGTGGAAAATCGCGCTGCGTAAAATTTGATTGCGAAATGCGCGACGCTGCTATAGAAACCCTGAATTTTGAACGCTCACTTTGGCAAGCGGCCGAAAACAGCGAACTGGAACTGCACTACCAACCGCTCGTAAATATCGCAGACGGGCGAATTACCGGCTTCGAAACCTTGGTCCGTTGGTGGCATTCTGGAAACCTCATCTCACCACTCAAATTTATCCCCATCGCAGAGAGAACCGGTGCCATCCATCGTATTGGAGCATGGATCCTGCAATCTGCCTGCAAACAGCTGAGTTCATGGGCAAGTTCGAATTCGCAGATATCGCTTTCGATCAATGTGTCTCCCGTGCAATTCGAACAAGCTGCGTTTGCTGACATCGTGCTGGCTACCATTGCACAATACGAATTAGAACCGCAACGCATTACGATCGAGTTAACGGAAAGCGGTGCCATCAAAGACTTTGGCCGCACCGTCGAAATGCTGGCCATCCTGCGCGAAAAGGGTGTTCGCATTAGTATCGATGACTTTGGCACTGGACACTCTTCGCTCAGCCAACTACATCGTTTGCCCGTGGATGAAGTAAAAATTGATCGCTCGTTTATTCAGCATATCGAGAGCCCGGACGATTATTCCACACTATTCGTAGAGACGATCCATCTGTTAGCAAGTCGCATAGGTTTGGATATCATCGCCGAGGGCATCGAGACGCCGGGCCAACGTCAGGTGCTGCTCGACTGTGGATATCGCCGAGGCCAGGGATATCTGTTCGCTCGTCCCTTAACCGTCGTCGAAGCGACCGACTTGCTGGATGCCAATCGATCCTTCGACACCTGTGGGACAGTCTAATACCGTCGTCGTATTAGCTTCAGCGTAGTGGTTTGTCGTTCCCGGAATGTTTCGCGGAATAGCCCATGGAGCGATCCAACAACTCAGAACATTCCGCCCCCACCTCCCGCCATTCCGCCTCCCCCAAAGCCGCCACCGGGTTGCAATAGCCCCGCCGCGCCGCCGCCATCGCCCCCCGCTCCGCCAACAAAGCGTTTGGCATTGGCCGGATTCATTTTCGAAATTCCGTGTAAGAACGCTTCGATTTCATGGTGCGCAGTATCGGGTGCCGCCACGACCATCATGGAGCCGACAATCGCGATGGTGCTCTGCCCACCTGCTACGTCCCAATTGAGAGGAGCGACCGTTTGTTGAATCGCGCTTACCAGCAGATGGGTATTGGATGAATTGGGAAGTACGTAGGACAGGTCGTAATAGCGCGTCCGAGGAGATTCCCCTGCATGGTCCTTGGTCGTGACTTCAATGGTGCTTTCCTGCACGATGTAAGTTAGTTCGTGTTGATCCAAGATTCTGCGCAAAATCTCGCGGACACTCGCTTCGGCCTTTAGCGTGACCTGCGTGTCGACGTCGGCCAGCCCCCCAAGTTCGATTTGTGTTTGGTTGAGTTCAAACTGTATACCACACTCGTCCGAAAGCCAGCTGACAACATTTTGCAATGGTATCGAGTTAAAATCGACGGATACTTTCTGGGACAACACCGCGCGATTTTTTTCAACTGCAACCAGAGCATCCCGCACGTTGGTCAGCCAGGTTGGCTCTGCACCTGTTTCATCTTGAGGGCGCATCCACTCCACGACCTCTACTTGGCTTTCGGTAGCAGCCTGGACGCTACTATCGGCGGGAGGCTGTATTTGAGGTCCCAACTGTGCCATTCTTGTCCGGTCGATGGGACCGGTTGGAATGGTTAACCTGCTACCGTGCGGGGCACTGCCATGATTGCGCACGTCGTGCGCGCTAACAGAGAAAGCAGCTACAGCACCCGCGACTATCAGCACACCAGCAGCCGCAGAGGCCTTGAATAAAGCAGAGCTAACCATGCTAGTTTCTCCTCGGACTAAAGATGAGAGTTTCGAACTGGAAATTTGCAAACTGGGTGCCTGCAAATGGGAGGCATCGCCCAACGTTGATTCGGTAGAAACACTATCGCACTGAAGAACATAATTGTGCATGAACTGCGACGTCCAGCAGGCGGCTTCGGAGGCAGCCAAATGTTCCTGAAAAAGTGTGCTGCCAGCTATCAATACGGATAAACTAATACCGCGTTTTGCCAACCGGGATCGCAGCGCATGGCGCCCGCGCTTCAGTCGCCCCTCGACGGCCGCAACGCTCAACTCCATTCGCTCGGCAATCTGCGGTGCCGTGTACCCGAGCAAATAAAACTCGATCAGCGGTGCGCGCAATTGCTCCGGTAATTTTTCCAATTCGCGGTCCAGCGCTTCGAGATCCATTTGCCGAGCAAGCCTTGCAAGCGGATCCTCGCAACTTGAATTAAAGGCAATCACGTCTGGGTCACCTTGACTGTGGAATTTCTGGCTATTTTGTTTGCGAAGCCGACTGGCGCAGCGGTAGGCCACTCCGTGTAACCAAGCCGCCACGCTGCTTCGACTTCGGATCTTTTTGGCCGATTTCAGCAGAATCAAAAACGTCGCTTGGAACGCATCCTCTGCACTGCCCGGATCAGTCACTGTCAAGGAACAAACACTGGCAACCATCGCTGAGTAGCGTCGAATCAATGCCTCGATCGCCGCTCGATCATCGGACGCACAATACAGCTCCAGCAATTCCATGTCGGATTGCAATTTGTGCTGCTCCGCGGGCTCTGTGAGTCGCTGTAATGAAAAAAGAGAATCGGGTGTTGGAGATGAATTGCTCATGCTGATTCTGTAGTGCAGCGACAACCCTAGGGCAGGCGCATTTTTTTGATTTTAAAGCGAAATCGTTTTTATCATCCATCGGTAGGCCTGCGGACGATGCTGGCGCGCATTGGCGTTATCTCAACTTTCCTTTAATCTCAAGAACCACACGCAGAAGAACACCCCTGCTGACGACGCCCCCGCTCAAAATGCCACAAGCAGGTGAGGCCCCTGTCTCAAAACGCGCAGCAATCGTGTTACAATACGCCGGTCTGCAACTCGTCAGATCAGCCTCCCTAAATCCTCATTCCCACTCGACATAAAATCAATCGAATGAATTTTACAAAACTCTGGCTCTACGGTGTTGGTTGCTGCTTAGGTGTGCATGGCCTGCTGGTCGCGGCGGAACGCCCCAATATCGTGTTGATCTTCACCGATGACCTAGGATATGGCGACGTAGCGTGCTTCAACGAGACCAAAATACGAACCCCGAATATCGACAAACTGGCCTCGCAGGGCACACAATTCACGGACTTCTATGTCGCGCAGGCTGTCTGCAGCGCATCGCGTGCTGCGTTGATGACGGGTTGCTACGCGAATCGAGTGGGCATGGCTGGCGCACTGAATCACACCAGTCCGTCCGGCATAAATCCGAATGAGAAAATCCTGCCTGAAATCCTCAAGGAGCAGGGCTATGCAACGGGCATGTTCGGCAAATGGCACTTGGGCTTACCGCCCTATTTCAGCCCAATGAAAAACGGCTTCGACGAATGGCTCGGCATTCCTTATTCGAATGACAACTCAAAATTCCATCCCGTCTTGTCAACCTCGATGCCGCCCCTACCGCTGTACGATGGCCATGAGGTTGTCGAAACGGATCCGGATCAAGCGCTGCTAACTCGCAGACTAACCGAGCGAGCGGTGAAGTTCATCAACGACCACCACAGCGAACCATTTTTTCTGTATGTCCCTCACGTAATGCCGCACGTGCCCATCTTCGCCTCCGACCGATTCAAGGGGAAATCGAACTTTGGTTTGTATGGCGATGTTGTCGAGGAAATCGATTGGTCCGTTGGCGAGATCGTTTCTGCCATCGATCGCGCTGGCATGGCAGAGAGGACGTTAATAATCTTCAGCAATGACAATGGCCCTTTCCTGAGCTACGGTACTCATGCTGGCAGCGCAGGGCCGTTCCGCGAAGGGAAGCTTACCGCCTTCGACGGTGGAGTGCGCGTGCCAACTGCTATGCGTTGGCCAGGAAAAATCCCAGCTGGACGAGTTTGCGACACGCCGCTAATGACTATTGATCTACTGCCCACGATCTGCAGAATCCTGGGGACTGACCTGCCAGAAAACCCCATCGACGGTGTCGACATTAGTGATGTTCTCGTTGGGACTGAGACCGCCGCCCCACACCAGGCGCTGGTCTTCTACAGCGGCGAAGAATTGCACGCGATTCGTATGGGGCAGTGGAAGCTGCATTTCCCACACAAGTATCTCAGCGTAATACCCGGCGAACCTCGTAGCGATGGAAAGCCATCGGGGCACGGTACCCAGCAACCAAAGTCCATCACAGAAAGCGGTGTTGAAGGCATTGCTAGCCGTCATGGCTATCGCGTTCTGGATTTGCCGCTAAGTCTATTTGATCTTTCTCAAGATCCAGGAGAGCAGACAAACGTCGCTGCACAGCATGCCGACGTTGTCGCTCGGCTTACAGAAATGGCTGACAGGTACCGAGCAGACCTCGGGGATGCGCTAACAGGCACCAAGGGTGCAGGCGTCCGCGAGATTGGCAGAAATGATCGCTAAACGCCTCTGCAATACGCCCTTATAATCCCAGCGTCTTGCGGCGCTGGTCTAGTTGCTTGGCTGTTATCAAACGCGAGACGGTCGTGTTTGTCGCCGCAACTCGTAGGACTGCGGTTATTTGATGGTCGCCGGAGACCGGCTGTACTGCCAGTGTATACCCACGGTTTCTTTCGTTGGGGACAGCGAAGTTTAGCGTGCCACTAAAATTGGGATTGTCGATCAAGGTCGCTAGTGCGTGTTCGAACGCTGCGTCGGCCAGTGAGTTTTTTACCACGATCTGGCGCCGTGCTAACGACTCGGCTGTCTGCAATCGTATTGAATGGAAAAGTGTCAAAACGATGGAGCTTGTAACGGCGACGACCATCAAACACATCATTAGTGCATAGCCCGACCGACGTAGCAGTCTATTTTTCTTTACTTGCACCGCTAACTCCCCTGATGGCATGGATTGCATGCTGAAAAAAGAATCAAAGCAGTGGCCGAATCCAAATCTGAGTACTCGACCATGTTTCCTGCGGCTCGCCCGGGCCACGGCTGGCTACTTCGATTAAGAACAGCTCTCCGGCCGGGAGCGAGGCGCCCGGGATCGCCCCCACGCTGAAACGAGCGTTTGAGAGACCTGCGATCAACGTTTCGACTCCAAGCGGAGTCTCCCAAGTAAGCTCACCTCGACTGAAACTCAGTCTGCCTTGACTACCATCGCTCAATAGCGCTGTAACCTGCGAGGAACTTGAGGACAGGATTTGCGAACTGCCAGCAAGGCGAACTGCGACCGAATCGAGCGCCACCTGGCGGGTATAATTGCCGGATTGTCGATCGCTGCTGGCATTCATGACTTTGTAGGATGTCCCTAACAGACTCACGACGGGCACCATGATGAGCGACAGAAGGCCCATGGAAACAATGAGCTCGAGTAAGCTCATCGCTACCCGGCTGCCGCAGCTAGTCTTTCGCCATTTACTCATAGACTTTATCCCGAGATGATTAGCATGGTACTAGACCTAGGGGGTTGCCCGAGCAACGCTGGTCCATAGATCGACTGTGGTCTCATCGGTATCAGGACTGCGATTGCCATTCCGATCGTGCCACGCGATGGTCTGGACAGCCATCAATCGATTTGGAATTCCGCCACTAGCGGAATCCTCGGAACAGTTAACTTGGTATTTCAACTCCGGATAGCCTTGTCGCGAAAAGTCTCCACTCTGCCTGCTTTCGCGAAATTGAACGCGCAGCGCATGGCAGAACTCGTTCTGTTTACCGAGTGCCAAATGCATCAGTTCACCTCGATTTCTCTGTACCGCCTCGCCCTGCAGAACATCCTGCATGAGCGAAGTCGTCGGCACTAAGATGAGTGCAATGACAGCCAAGCCCGCAATGACCTCGAGTAAAGAGAAGCCAACCAAGACTTCTCTTCTTAAGCCCCCCTTCGTCCGCGATGTACTTTGGCAGTCGATCGGCAACTGGTTATTCCTTCTTGGATAGTGTGACTTGGCCCGATGCGCTGCGCACGTCGAGAATCCATGCAGAGGTCTCGCTGGTCACGGCAATGGAGAGCGAACGATCGGTCATACCCGTCGGGAAAAACACAACGCTCGGCGCGGACCATTGGACATCGAGCGAGTCCGCAAAGTAATAGTCAGGTTGGAGCTTTGATACCGGTGAGGTATCAGTTGTTAGTTGAAACCCCAGCGTTCGACGGCCACTTTGGATGGTGTCGATCCGCACATTTGTTCCATTCGCAATTGCCGTGTTGCGGGCCATCCGACAAGCTGTAGCAATGATTTGCGCGTCTTCGCGAGCCTGCAATCCACCGACGACGCCCTGCGAATTTAGCAGCGTACTGCCAACGATCGCCACGAATCCAAACACAGCCATGACAACGGTCAGCTCCAGCAACGTGAATGCGCGTTGGAGTGTGTGGCGGAATGGTTGCATTTAGCCCTCGCGTTGGCGGAAACCAAAAAAAGAAAGGGTGTGCGGAAACGAGTCCCGCCACCCTAGAGAGATTGATATCCAGAAATCCAGCTTAGGGTGCGACCGGATTTATTACCGTCTTATTTGTTGCGTCCCATTGATAGTAGCTACCGTAGGGCGTGGCAATTGTACGCGTCGAGGTGTAACCTGCGGTGTTCAGACGAGTGAGCGCACGGTCGGGCCACAGTCCAGTTTCCATATAGTAAGCCTGCACAATACCGTTCAGCTTCGCAATGTTCTGCTGGTCCAACTTGACGCGGGACTTTTCACGCATAGGAGCAATAGTTGCAACTGTAGCTGTAGCTACAACAGCCAGAATCACAACTGCGGCAATAACTTCGATCAGTGAGAACCCCTTGCGCTTCGATTTCGTCGACATCAGTGAGACCTTTCAAGTGTGTGCGGGCGAATAGTTTTTTCGGCTGCGGGAAAATCCCGAGAATGCGGGATCCCAGCAGACATCTCGTGCCAGTAAAAGAAAGCTAGGTCACACTTTTAAAGCTGGAGACGGAAAAGTACAGAAAAAGATGTTAATTTTTGCAACATCCTTTTGAATTAAGTGAGACTAGCCAGCGGTGAGGTGCAGTCGCGTTTTCCAGCGAAAAACCAGCGGCACGAGCCAGCTATTTCCTACCGCTCACAACAAATCGGCCACTAATTTCTCGAATGATCCTAACCAATTGGACACCGCCACTTTAGGCCCGAATATCAGCTCGAAACGCCAGCGAGTGGGCCGTAAGCGTGCGAAATTTCTTGGTTTTGTTCTATTTTACAAGCGACCCACTCGCTGGCGTGCCGAGCTGGTATTGCCACTGTTTTCCGCATAGTGGCGGTGTCCAATTAGTGCACCTGATATTCCTCCGCGCTCTCCGCTACTCTTGTTGCGGACAGACCATCAAACGCGGAGGAGCACGGAGATTTAAAGCGCACCAGGCATCCGATGCCTAGCTGCCTTAATTCTTAGCTGTTGTTTAGCTAAGCACTCTCCAGCAGCGTGCCTGTACTGCTGCCAAACGCCGGCACTTCCAATCCTAGATGCTGCAAAGAATCCACCCACAAGTTACAAAGCGGCGGGGGGTTTTTAGGATCGTGAGCTAGGTGCCGCCCGTGCTTGAACCCTCCGCCGGCAACTAGCAAGGGCAGGTTGGTCGCATCGTGGCTGGAAGCATTTCCCATCCCAGCTCCAAATACGGTGAAAGTATGATCCAGCAGACGTGAACCACCGTCGAGCGTCTCCTTCATGCCCTTCAGGAAAACGCCCCACTGCCGCAGCAGGTCTCGCTCCAGAATGGCCAATCGGTCGATCTTGTCTGCGCTCTGCCCATGATGACTAAGATCATGATACGCAAAACTTGCCCCCGGCTCCGAGGGAGCCTTACTGCTACCGACGTAATAAAGTGTTACAACTCGCGTTAGATCAACCTGCATGGCCAACCTCGCAACATCGAGCAGCAAGCCGAAACGCACGATGTCTTCGCCCAGGGCCGGATCGTCGATAGGCAGCGTGCCTATCTCCGGCTTGGGATGGCTCGCGTAACTTTCGGCCCGTACCATGCGCTGTTCCAGTTCACGCACACTGGAAAAATACTGATCTAGCTTCTCGCGATCGTGCGGCCCCACTTCTCGCTGCAAACGCTTTGCCTCAACGCCGATACGATCCAGAATCGATTGACCTTCTTTCACTCGTAACACTTCTTCAGCGACTTGCGCAGGCGTGCCATTGATAAACAATCTTGCGAATGCCCGCGCTGGGCTGGTCTCCGGTGGTAAAGCAACTCCGTTTCTCGAGTAGCTGCAGCTATACGAGCTGCTCGTTGAAAAATTAAGCGATGGGTATCGCGTCTTATGCCCAATTGCTTCAGCAGCCAATTGATCGATCGAAATCGTGTTTCGAAACGAGGGAGACCCTGGATGAGGCGCGCCAGTAAAAAAAGATTTGTCGGAAGCATGGCCGTCGCGAACATCAGGATGGTTCAGGCCTGAGATCACAGTGAAGTCTTGTTTATGCTCTTGCAGCAGTTGTAGGTAGGGTGACAAAGCATAGTCGTAGCCGGACTGCTCCGGAAAAAGATAGGGCGTGTGAAAACTGAAGTAGTTCAATATGCCCAAGAGTCGTTTGGGCTGTGGCGTTTCTGCTGAGAAAGCCGGCTGCATCGAATCAAGCCATGGCAGCGCCAGAGCAACACCAGCGGACCTCAATACGGCACGTCGTGATAGACTAATTTTTCTCAAGTTCATCGCATCGCTTTCCATCTTGGTTAGGCACTACTTGCACGTAAACACCCGGCTTTGAATGACTCCGTGAATCAAATCTCGCATTCCATATCTACTCGATTCCGCCGCCTCAACTATTTGCTCCACAACGTCGCGATCGGCAAAGTCGGGCGCAGCGCCTGTCAGATAGGTGATGAGCTTTCTAACAACTCCGCGGGCAATCTGCCGCGGATCTCTGAGCACTAGCTGCTTATACTCATCGATATCTGAAAACTCAGATCCATCCGGCAGCGAGTAATTGGCCTCGACAGGCAAACCTTGTTTGTAAACCCGTTCACCGCTACCCGGGATCTTAACACTCTTGTCATCGGCGTTATCGGGCAATACTCGGTAGTGGGTCCGCCAACGACCCGTAGCATCGTAGTTCTCGAGCGCAAATCCCGGTGGATCGAGCTTCGCGTGGCAAGCCGCGCAAGCAGGCTGGTTGCGGTGCAGATCCAACTGCTGACGAATCGTAGTCGAACCCCGAATATCGGGCTCGACGGCAGGGACATTCTTCGGTGGCGGATCAGGCGGCATGCCCAGAATTCGATCAAGCAGATAAGCGCCACGCACTACAGGTGATGTCGTCGTTCCATTGGCGCTGACTTTCAGGATCGCGCCCTGCGTTATGAATCCACCGCGTTTCGAATTCGGCGGCAATGCTACTTTTACCAATCGCATGCGTTCCGGGGGAAACACATCGTCGCGCAGCTCTTGTGAGGGACGCTCGAAAGACTCCGTCAGATCGTAGTGCTCTGCCAATCGCTCGTTGCAAAACGCAAAATCGCTGTCCAAGATATGGCTAACACTCAAATTATGCCGCACCAGTTCCTCAAAAAACTGTTCCGCTTCCGCAACCATGCTGGACTGCAAATAACTATCAAATTCAGGGTAAAGTTTCGTGTCGGGCTGAGTGAAGTCGATATCGCGCAGATTGAGCCAACCGCCGAGAAACTGATGGTAGAACCGTTCGGCGCGCGGTGCTGACAGCAAACGTTCCGTTTGCTGTCGCAGCGCTGCAGGGCTCGTGAGACAGCCCGCATCTGCCAACTCCTGTAATTCGCGGTCCGGCAGACTGCCCCACAATCCATAACTCAAGCGGGCAGCCAAAGCATGATCTTGCAGCTTTCCAGGAGCTTCGCGAAGGAACAAAAACTGAGGCGAAGTTAAGGCCATTTTGTAGGCGGCGCGAAGCGCTGCATCGAATGGTCTCCCCAGTTCGAGTTGCTCACGAAATAGGTCCATATGAGCGTCGATTTCCGCAATCTCTACTTGTCGCCGGAATGCTCTTGGTAAGAATTCTGATATCAAGCGGCGCGCATCGAGCTCTGGATTTGTCGAGACCACCCGTAGCTTTGCTACGCGGGCATCCGCAGCTTCGGCACTCAGAGGCTCCATTGGCAGTTCGCCGTACATTAATCGGTGCCCACGGGGCGGCCACGGAGTTTCGTAGAGGGGCCCCTCGATTTCGACCCAATCCACCACTGCGAACATGTCGCTCGACATAACGCGATCATCTACCGCATTGGGCACGAGACGGTAGGGCACAATCGAAAACGAGTGCCCCTCTGGTACACGTGCTTCATATGCAAACTCCCTGTATTCGTGAGGGCTCAACTCAAAGAACTCTTCGCTATAGGCGAGCCCATCTTTCAGCAACGAAGCGATGCCTACTCTGGCAATGATGTTTCGATCATGCACATTGACTTTCTTTTTTTCGCCTTGCTCATCGACAACATTGCGTTGCATCATAGCGCGGGCTCGGAAACGCACACGGTAACGTGCGTCGGGAATCGGCGGGTGCCAGGCACGCAGAGTGCCATTGGCCGCGGAACCAGTCCAGCCAATCGCAAGATTGCCGTCTTCGGCATTGGCCCATTGAATATTCTGAAATCCATGGTTGTAGTCGTGCCAGGTTTCTTCGTAGTCAGTGCGAATCTTGGTTGTTGGAGCTGACCGAGTGGTAGCAGTGGCTTCCAGAAGAGCGCGCTCCGCAGCTTCTAGATAGCGATCTAAGTGGGCAACCGACAAATCCAGTGAGGCTCCAACGGTTTCGAAACCATCCGTGCGGCCATCCTCCGGTAGCAGCTCCTCCAGGGGTGTACTAACGCCAAGCAAATCGCGGAGCGAATTTGCATACTCAAACCGGTTTAACCTGCGCAGTACCACACGCCCCTGCGCTTCCTGACGAGCCAGTTGATGATGCACCATTTTCTCGCGCAGGCTATTCAGGAAATCGTTCCGCTCGCTGTTAGTGGGCTGTGGTTCCTCGCTAGGAGGCATTTGGTTACTGCTAACTATGTCGTAGACCTGAGTCCATAGAGCAAAGTTGTCGTTCACATCGGGAAGCCACTCCGTTTCGCTTAGATTCAATTGGCCTTCAGCGGTAGCTGCGTCATGACATTGGAAACAATGTGTAGCTAGAAAATCAGTTGGTGTGCGCTCATGGCTGAAGGCAAAGCATGACAAACCAATGACCAAGCCAAGTGCCGCCGCGTGCCTGAAATAACGACCAGGTATGGTGGATTGCAATCGTCCGAACAGATAGAAATTGCACTTGCGTACCGTCGTCACTTCGGCACCCTTCTGGCTAGTCGAAACCCAGTGTCAGGATACCAGCGATCCGGACTGGCGTTGGAACTCACATTGGAACGCAGTTTTTCTACTTTGTGAGGCGACGCGCCGCCACGCAGAACTCGCTTGGAATCAAAGACCAGCGTCTCGGTCCACTCCCAAACATTGCCTCCCATGTCGCAGGCACCCCACGGACTTCTCGCGTTGGGATAGGAACCCACGGGTGCGATTCCACCGAAGCCTCTCGAGAAACATGCCGCGTGCGGCAGCTCCGAACCTGGCTCCGCACTAACCGGTCGTCTTCGCTGGGCAACCAAACTTCCGCGTTCGCACTTCGCTCAACCCGAACGCCCGTCGACAAATCATAGGCGCCTGTCTCGGTCTGATTCTGTCGTTTGCCATTGTGCAGCCAATTGGCATATCGTAGGGCACTAAAAAAAGACACTAGAAACACCGGACAATCCAGCCGTTCGACAACCGGCTCGTAGCTCCATTCACCATTGGCTCGAACGCGCAGAATACATTGTGGAACATCTTTGCGGATGCCGCCTTGCCCCAAATCCGTAATCACATGTTCTCCCATGGCTGGCACCCAGAGCTGGTACGGATCGGCCTGCGTAGCGACGCAATTCAAAAACTCCGCATACTCGCGGACCGTCACTTCGCACCGTTGAATCTGAAACTCATAAGCGACCGCTCCATGGCCTGTAATATCCGGCATGTTGCCTGGCGCTCCCACAGTCAACCAGCCATCCGCAGCGAACAGGCCAGGTTCAATGGTTACTATCGCGAGCAATAAAATCGCAGTTCTAAGCATTGCTTGTCCAGCCGCCATTATAGGAAATAGTTTTGCGGGGGGCAGTTTTACAGGCGATGTGGGGCAATCGGGGAGGCATTCATTCTAACATCACTTCAGCCCAGATTGAACAGTCAGGTATGAGGTTATCTGCTATCTATTTCTCAAGTATTCAGTAGGCCGAAAACATGAAAAGCTTCGA
>JBGSTP010000230.1:0-16484 GCA_041736515.1 Pirellulaceae bacterium | reverse complement strand
TTCGCGGTGTGGATAGCGCGCTGTCAGTTTTTCAACTAATGTTTGCGCTTCTGCAACGTTCCCATCATGTAGTAGTCTTTGGAGTAGGTGCAGACCAGTCGTCAGTTCGTTCAGGCAATTGCGAATTCCATAAACCTCGGTTGTGCGTGAATCGTTGAACGGGCGACGATCGCTCTCACTATTGTCCAGGATGACGCGAAGATCCGTAATGATTCTATGGTTTGGGCAGATCACACGGGAGGCAAGTTGAGTCATTTGGACTGCGTAATAGCTTTCGACTTCCCCGCTCAAGCGAACTTGGCCTTCCGCGACTTCGATTGATATGCCCTGCACGCGGAATCCTTTGGCTCGCACCGCCGCTATTATTTTCTGTCGGATGGCGGTTGTATCAGTAATGATAACCTCAACGCTATGCAAGCTGCGGTTCTTAGTATATTAGACAAATTCGCCTTCTGCTTGATTCTTCCTGTTGCACGCGGTCAAGCTAGATTTCTGAGGGTTGTGGAAAACTAAACTTCGTCGAGTCCAACTAGTTCGCCAAAAAACGGGTTTCTACCATAGTCAGAACACTGGCTAGTCAAAATCCATCAGTCGACTAATCCAAGACTCTTTCCTTTTGGGTTGCTGGTAATCCGCGCGATCATGACGGTCGACTGGAAATCTCGCATCGTTGACTCTCGCAAAAGTTGCCGTCTGAACGGCCGACAGTTCGATCAACTTGTCCAGTTCGCCGCGGTCAAGCCAAACGCCACGGCATCGTGGACAGTAGTCGATCTCAACGCCTTGACGTTCAGCGATGTGCAGGTCGATCTCACATGTTGGGCATTTCATGTTTTCTTCCTAAAGTTCAAGTTTGGTACTGGGCCTGTTCCGTTGCGGAAACGGCTTCGCGCCCTACATCGCGCCGTGCTGATCATCTGTGATTGTCGTATCTTGGCTTTGGACACGTTTGCGCGATCGGTAGCTCGTCTGCTTACGATCGACTCTCTGGCTCAACGTTTGCGATGCCCGGTTAGCCACGCGACTTACCAAGTTGACGAGACTACCGTCACGATCCTCTATTACGATGGGCGCCATTCGTTTGAGCTGCAGCACGCAGCGGCATTGCTTGTCGACGCCACCTCGTGGACCATTGACGTCGGTGAACGTGACTGTGACGCACCGAATGTAAGACTGAAATCTCTCGAACGACTCACGCATCAGTTCAGACACGTCATCGGGATGGTTTTTGACCGTTTTGACATTTCCAAAGTAGACGGTTAAGTCCATGACAATTCCTCAGCAAGTAAAGGGACCTTGGCGGACCATAGCCAAACAGTAGAGGACACTCGACGATCTACGCTTACAGCCGGGCTTTGTGGGTTTCAATTGCCTGCTGGCTAAGCCGCTGTTCAATTCTGCCACTGGTCAACTCTACGGCGCAGCCTAAGGAACGTCTCATCAAAACGGCTCGCACCATTGATAGAATTTATCGATAGATGGTCCATGCCAATTGGACAGCTTCATGTTTATGAGACAACACTGAATACTGCACGACTTTTCTGACCCCTGAGCGGCAAGTCGTTACTCTCTCTTCCTACGGTGCGCCAGCGGGCAGCGGGATGACGTTCTAAGCAGCCGCCAAGCGCTGCATCAGGTTATCGATTAAAAACTGGGTGCTAACCCACGGCGGCAGATTCTAAAATCGTTAAACCGACTAAGGCAATGGCAACAATTCACCCAGCCCACTCGCGTTGACGATCTAATTCGCAAGTCGCATATATTTGTTTTTTCTATGTACCTTGCCAATATTTTCTATTTGTTAGATATGTTGCCCCAGCATACAGTTAGTCGATAGAAGAGCATCAGAGTTTGAAGTTGTGCTTCTTACTCCATCGCAACTCGAAGCTTTAGTTTGATGTAGTGATAATTGCGTTCCGGTCGCGCCATGGTTTGGAGAAGAGTCATGAATACCCGAATCTCAACGTTTGAGCGGAGGTCACCGATGTCTGTCCGGCAACAGTTGGTCAGTCGTACTCGCATAATACTCGCTGGAGATTGTGCAACCTCCGTTTGCCTGCTGAACCCCGGCAGCGTCAACTTTCCAGTGCTCATCGATTCCGCAGGCAGCGAAGTCAAGTACGTGCACGACGACACGTTTTTGTCGCGAACGTCAGAAGCAGAGATTTTGCAAGGCCCGAAAAGCTCGAATAGAACGCCTAAGCGACAAAGTGCGCAGCAACTGGGACATGACCCTGAGAAAATGACTAATTATGTGGCTCATTTGTGGTCGGTGCCTTTGCTGAGCCGCGACGAGGAGCTGCATCACTTTCGGAAATTGCACTTCCTTCGCTATCAGGCAGCGGCTCTTCAGAGTGAAATGTCAGCCTGTCGTGGGCATTGGGGCATGCTACAGCAAGTGGAAGCCAGGCTGGAGCAAGCCGGTGTCTCGCGTCGCTTGTTGATAGAAGCCAATCTGAGGCTCGTGGTCTCGCTCGCCAGGAAGTTCGTCCGTACAAATTTGACACTCGACGAACTAATTAGTGTAGGCAATACTGCTCTGGTTAATGCCGTGGATCAGTTTGACTATCGACGAGGGTGTCGCTTCAGTACGTACGCGTATCAAGCGATTCAACGCTCGATCTTTGGTGCACTTAGGTCCGAGCATCGCAATCGGGATCGATTCTCCTCAGACGATTGCGAGGCTTGTCTAAGCCTCGCCAAAGACGCATCAAGTTCCGATGTCGCTGAGATCCAGGCTGCGGAAGCCCGAGCCGAAGTGCAGCAACTGCTCAGTTTGCTTAGTCCGCGAGAGCGAATGATTGTGATGACTCGCTTCGGAATGGAGGAAGGGACCGAGCCTAGTTCGTTCCAAGCAATTGCCGAAACTATTGGACTCAGCAAACAACGCGTCGCATCCATTTACTCTGAGGCCATGTCAAAGCTACGCCTGGCGATCAACCGTGGCAAGACGATGTAAATGAAGTGCGTCTTAGCCGCACGATGTGGCAACTCTAAGACACCTCGCGAGTGGTGCGCCAACACAGCATCTTCCGTTCGCTGCCTTGGATTTCGCTAAAGCACTCTTCAACTGATTGTCTTTTCTATGTCAAGCGCATCGATGTGTCCTTGAATGCAATCAATCCAAGTCAGGTCCTCGCCAGCGAGCTTTCCTTTTTTCTCCAACTCGCGCGCAATCGACAGGGCACGGTTGTAGAGTTCGGCGGCTGCAGAATCGTCCCGAGTCGATTCGAAATAGCCGTATGAATCGAGTATCGTGATCAGCACGATTTGGAGGCGAACAGTGTCTGGTGACCGCTGCACTGCGTTCTCTGCCGTGAGTAGTGCTGCAGTGTAGTAGCGATTCGCCTCGTCGGTTTGGCCTGCATGCCGTAGGCCAACGGCATTGCGCTGTTTAAAGGCTGCTAAGTTCTGCAGGAGAAGCAAATTGCTGGGTTCCACTTCAGCCCAAGCTTTATGCAAGTCGAGCTCCTTTTGGTAGCTCTGCAATGCGCCGGCGGTGTCATTATTGGCTAACAATCCGTCGCCTAATTTGGTCAGCGCAAACGCCAGTTCGCTTCCCCCGCGAGGATTGTCATTGTCGTTTTACTTGACTTGGGTTGCGAGAGTGACGCTGCGTTGATAATGGGCTATGGCCTCAACCGTTTCTCCCTCCAAACAGAGATCGCCGTAGTCGGACAGAGCGTAGTCCAGGTCCCGCGTATGTTCGATATCGCGCGGATACGCAGCGTAGATGACTTCCGCGAGTTCAATGGCTCGTTTGAGCATGCTTCGAGCTCCCTCCTGATCGCCCCCGCGATGCATCGCTTGTGCCAGGCATTGTGATGATTCCACACAGTCTCGCTGGGCTGTGCATTGGCAGGATCTATAGCCAATCCCAATTCGTCCGCTTCCCAGGCTGCTTGAAAATAGCGAAATGGCCTTACGCGGTCCGTGGCTGCTGCTAGGACGCCCGTCCGGTCCGCCCGTCGGCCCATGGAGCTTTGGAAGGACTGTTACCTGAGGCAAATGGTTAAGGAGGATCCAGACTATCTCACATTTCTGAATCTGCGAAACAGAACAATTAGGCCACAGAAAGCAAGCAACGCATAGCTGGATGGTTCCGGAACCGCCGAAAAGGTGATGGTGTGGCCTCCGATTGCAGTGGCGCTACCGTCCGTGGCCGGCAGCGGCCCCAAACCATCGACGTCGATCGAGTTGATCGTGACTAGAGTTCTGTAACGATAAATCTTCGTAGGATCCAGCAGTCCATCCGTGGCACCAAAGAGAGTATTGATCGAGTCACCACCCATCACCCCCACAACCAGGCTCTCATTCAGTGTTGAGTGGCTGGCTTGGTAGCTATAAAGCCGAGTTACTGGAGGTGGAGCGCCTGGCCCCAGGCTCATGAACTCCAACAATTCAATCTCTAGCTCGACGTTACCCGGTACCGACGTTCCGATTGCGTCCGTGGTGCTGAACATACCTGACGAACTATAAAGTGTGGGCACCTCGACAGAGAACTGAAAGATACTCTCTGCCGAGGCGCGCTCCGTGATGACAGCAGAACGTGCGAATGTACCCATATAGGAGCTGTCAAAGAAAGCTGGTGTGCCGCCCACTCCCAAACTCACTGAGTAATCGTGGATGGCCGTGTTACCGCCTTTGGTTGCCATAACAAAGCCACTACCACTTGCCATGATATCGACTTCGTGAAAGTCGCTGCTTGCAATCGGTCCCGCCAAAGCGTTTACATTGGCTCCGGTTGGGAATGATGACATGGGTATCAGCGTAACGAGGTCGGCGTTGGCGATGCTGCAATGCAATAGGTATAGGCTTACAAATCCCAGGTTTCTAAATGTTTGCACGGCCTCTCCCTTGGTAAAACTTTTTCATGTTAAAAAGGATTTCATCGCATTTGAGACGACGTCCGAGTTAGTAAGCAGCATTTCGATTCATACTCTGCAAAAAATATTTGAGTTCTAGCGAAAATTCTGCGAGAATGTGTCCCTGGTTGCCGAGGGCGACTGGCGCGCCATGCAAGTGGGTAATAGGTTGTTGTGACGCACCCCTCAGCGGTTTGGGCTTCGACGACTATGAACAAGAACTTGGCTGACCAATCACATTCGTCAGGTAATTTGGCCGAGGCTGAAAAACTATTTCCGCTTGTGTATAAAGAACTCCACGCACTAGCAGTGCGCTATATGCAAACTGAACGTGTCGGGCATACCCTGCAGCCTACTGCTCTGTTGCATGAAGCCTATTTAAAAATGGTAGGTTCCCAATCCAGCGGAGTTGTTTTTCGTAATCTCGAGCACTTTATCGCTTTGGTCGCAATGGATATGCGACGCATTCTTGTTAATCATGCCAAGTTCAGGAATGCCAAGAAACGATCCGGTAGTTATGTTCGACTTCATGTCGATGATGTCGTCGACGATTTTGAACAAAGATCGATTGACCTGGTCGAGTTGGATGAAATTTTGGTTCGCTTGAAAGAAATGGACCCATTTCAGCATGAACTGGTGGAGCTCCGCTTCTTTGGTGGCTTGACCATCGAACAATGCGCCCGCGTGCTTGGAGTTTCGGTGCGTACAGCGCATTATGAATGGGCATTTACCAGAGCTTGGCTTCGCCAACAACTGAGCCCTACCTAATCGTCTAGAAAAAATGAATCCCTCTAAAACAACAGAGCGGTGGCTCGAATCCAAACGCATATTTGGTCTCGCAATTGACCTTCCGGCTTCTCAAAGAACTGCTTTCGTATCTGAGAATTGTGAGGATGCTACGCTACGTGCTGAGATACTCCAGCTAATTCGACAGTCAGAGTGTGAGCCCGATTTTCTTGAACCGCCACTGGCCGACCTTTGGGCTGGAATCGAAGGCAATGCGACGGCCGAAGATCCGCTGGTGGGTAGTGCAGTAGCGGGGTTTTGCATCGAGGGCCGCATTGGTGCTGGCGGAATGGGGACTGTCTATGCGGCCCGCCAGATGGCTCCCAACCGATGGGTCGCTATTAAGCTGCTAAATCCGTTGCAGAGTGCAGCACAAAGAGGGTTACAGAGATTTGAAGCGGAGTCTCGAGCTCTGGCCCGCTTGCAACATCCTGGTATCGCGCATGTATATGCTTCTGGGGCGCACGATTTCGGCTTCGGTAAACAACTTTGGTTCGCGATGGAATTGATCGATGGCACTCCGCTAAATCACTTCATGAAGGAGCGGTCATTGACCGTTCGTCAGCGGTTAATGTTGATCCTAAAGATCTGCGACGCCGTTCAACATGCACATGACCGCGGCATTATCCACCGCGATTTGAAGCCGGCCAACATTCTGATTGTTGATACCAGTGATGATGTGAACTGCCCTGCCCAACCCAAGATCGTTGACTTCGGTGTCGCCCGAATCGAAGAAAGCGACCGTGGGCAGGTTACACAAACTCAGGCCGGCGAGATTCTCGGTACTTTGAACTACATGAGTCCTGAACAGCTACGTGGTGAGGCGAATTCGATTCGAACCAGCAGCGATCAATTTTCAGTGGCAGTAATTGGCTTCGAGTTGTTAACTGGCCAATTGCCTCATGCGCGCCCTACGAGTTCCTGGCTGGCAGCCATCCGTAGTGCGGAATGGGATGAAGCTAGAAAGTTGAGCGATCTGGATGTTAATTATCGAGGTGACCTGGAGGTTATTTTTTCCAAGGCCTTGGAAACCGATGCTTCTCGCCGCTACTCCTCAATTCGACATTTTGCGGAAGACCTACGCCGCTACCTTGACCGACGTCCCATCCTTGCTCGACCGGCATCGCAACTGTACAGGGCCAGCAGGTTCGTGAGTCGACATCGCATGTTGGCCACATCTATGTGTATTTCATTTCTGGCAATCAGCGGCGGATTGATTCTCTTCGCGATTGAAGCTCGACGCGCCAACCGGGCGGCGGCCGTGGCATCGTCCCAAGCAGACAAAGCAAGTCTAGAGGCGGAGAAGGCAAAATACGAATCCGAGAAAGCCATCGCGGTTAGCTCATTCATTACAAACGATCTATTGTTGAAAATACTCGTCAATAAGCCCGCTGGGCCAGAACGACGCCTTGTGTCGCCACCCGAGCTGATAGCACTCGCCTCCGCGAACATTCGGTCTATGTTTGGAGATAGGCCAACAATAGAAGCAGCTGTTCGTAATGAGGTTGGTACGATCTACTACAATTTGGGAGCATTTCTTGAGGCTCGTGACGAGTATCAAAGAGTGCTCGAATTATGGGGCCATGAACTTGGCGATGCTCATGTCGATACGCTAAAGGCTGCCAACAATCTAGGCTTGTGCTATATGCATCTTGGCGAAACCGAGAAGGCGGAGAAGTTGTTGGACCGCGCGCTGCGAGGTAGAACCGTGGCTCTGGGTGAATCTGATTCTCAGACATTGGCCACTATGAATAACCTCGCGATACTGTTGCAATCGACACATCGTACTAAAGAGGCTGAACAGTTGCTGCGCGTTGCGTTGGATCAGCAAGAGCGAGTACTGGGGTTGCATCACAAAGATACGCTTACGACAGCGGCAAATCTGGCGTCGTTATTCGCCAAACGCGGGGAGATTGAGAAAGCCAAACAGATTCATTTGGCCGTTTACGAAGCCTGTCGCACAAATCTAGGCGAAGACCATGTCACTACGCTGGCGTCCGCCTCTCGCGCTGCGCAGACATTGCATCTAGGGGGCGAGCATACAGAAGCCCTGGTGATTTTGACACCTGTGCTGCACAAATTTGAAAAACTAAAAGGTCCCGCTGGCCACGATACCATCACCGCACGCCGTTTACTCTCGCGAATCTACAAAGCGCAAGGTGATCGGGAGGCCGCAAAATTGCAACTTCAGCTCGCTTTGGAGGCACTGGGCCCAGATCAAACGAACTCCGAAGTTGCAGCAAAAATCCGTCGCGATGACGCACTGCTCGACACCCAAGCAACTGAAACAATCAAACCGTAGTACGATCACCTTAAAGATGACACGTAAGAACAATTTGTCTTAATCTTTGATGCCAGGCTAATGCAACATCGAACGAGAAGCAGTGTTGCATCTCCTTGCTTGCCATCCCACTCCGACGCAATGATTTCGTCCGCAACTGTGCGGCGTGATCTGCGGCTGTCGGCATCCGCTCCGCCAACGAAACGCCGCTTGTTGATTCGTTTCGATAGGCAGACTGCTCGAATCGCAGCGAACTCACTGCCACTTTGGCCGCTCGGATTCGGTTAACGCGCGGGCTTCTTCTAGGGACAGGTCGACTAAATAATCGTGGGCAATGCGCGACGAGCGCAGGTCGGCGCTGAATGCACTCACTTCGACGCGGACTGGAATGAGGATGCCTTTAGGTGGTTGGCCCGTGAGTCGTTCCCCGAAGGCTATAGTCCGTTCTCGCTCGCCCTGAACTATTTCGTCTAGCGAAGAGGCGCGATACTTCGGATGCTCACGGACGCTGTGCAGATGAGTTAGCAATAGATTTTGAAGCACATTGCGCGACAGGCTTAGCTCAAACTCGCCGCTCGTTGACTCGATTTTGATTTGCTGTTGAGCCTTGGGGGGCGCTCGATTCGACTTGTGCTGCGCAGCCACGTCGGCTTGAGCCAGATCAGGCTCCGCCAGGTCGTAACTCTTCAATTCGAATCGGACAGCGCCTGGACAATCGTATTTGACTCGCGTTGGTTGGTCCGATTGCAATAACCAATGCGACTGCTTGAAGCTGATACCGAAGGCAGGCTGATTCGGTACGTTGAACTCGCTCCACTTCACTTGAAACAGTTGGCGATCAAGGAGCACGAGTACGGATTCGCGATCAGCAATGGTTCTTTGAGGGGCAGAGTTTCTGTGGACGTATGAACGATTGCTTTCTTGACTTGCGGGCGATGGGCAATCGTGGCGGAAGCAATCTGCAGAAACGTGCTACCGTCGTACAACACCAAACTCAATTGCTGGTCGCGCTGCTCAAGCGAAAGGTTATGCGGACTGTAGGGCGTTTGCCCCGCCACAAGTTGTTTCACATCGGCCTTCAACGGAATTTTGGGTGTGTCCGCTGCAAACGGACGCGTTGACGGAACACGAATCGGAATATACGGTGCGAAACGCGAATTCGGAAAATATCCCCGGGCAGAGCCGTGTATCGGACCTCTGCGGGCCACAGCAAGAATTTGGGTTTCTTGTCCGCAACATCATACAACACGCCATCGCGAAGCCAGCCTTCCTCCAATCGACCAAAGACTCTAGCGCCACCTGTCTGCACCGCAGGCGCGAAATCGAACGTTGCCTGATCGATGGGAATCCAACGGTTCGAAACTGAAGCCCAGAGTTCGTCGTTACCAATTGCGACAAGTCCCTCCACATCGTGTTGGTTCCAGGTCGTATCGCTGACTTGATCGACGGCCTTCAAGTCGGGCAAGCTCGCCTTCATTACTCGTCCGTACAGTCCGAGAAAGGCTGAGTCTTCAGTTAGGTCTATGCATACAACGGGATCGGGAAGCGTTTGGTCTAACACCACGCGTTGTTCGCGCAAGTCGACTACCAAGAGTTGTTGAAAACGTCTTGATCGATTATGAATGGCGACAGACTTTCCAATCCCAATTGCGAAAGTGCCAGAATCGTTCGTCGTCAAACCGTAGACTTTCCACGGCAATTCCAGCGAGGGACGGTCTACAGCGACCGTTACTTTCCGAACATGTTCAGACGATCCACGCGAAATGACGAGTTCAAAGGTGTGCTCGCCAACTTGGGCCATCGTTGGAGTCCACTCGATCGCTTGGTCCGCGATCGTCATTCCTTCCGGTCCGTGTACAATCTCGCATTTGACCGTCCGGTCAGCGATGCCCAGGTCTACCTGTTGTCCTACGCCTGCCGTCCAATCAGTGGGGACGATGTTGCTGGGCCAGATGGAAGACACACTTGGTAGCTCGATTTTCGACAAGTCGAGTCGAATCAGATGCCTGGACCAGGCAAACCACAGACGCTGGCGTTTTTCATCGTAAAAGCTAGTTGCTGTTGCCGTTGACGATGCTCGGGCCGATGCTAGCGAGGAAGCAAGCGATATTCCACTGGAAGTGTATGTTTTCTGGAACCAATTTGACGGCAGCGGAACTTGGGTAACTGTCCTGCCATCGTTCGGATCAGCAAACGCAAAACCCTGCTCATCGACACCTACAATCCATCCGGAATTTGGAAAGACAAATTGCGTGTCAAAGCTCGTTGCCACAATACGATTCGATAGCGAACCATCCCACAGCTCGCGCTCAAAAGCAACTACCGTATTGCGTGCACGGGAATCTGGCGAAGTTATCTCGCTGACACCTCGCAGAATCGAAAGTGCCGGAACGGTTGCATCGCGGCGTTTAACCTCAGAGGGATCATCAGATTCTCGAGGCCAATCCAACCGAAAGTGCGGCCCCTTTGCATGTTGTTGAATCCAAATCTGATCACCGCTGTCGGAAACAAACATGGTCTCGAACGAACCAGCACGAAATGGCATCTGGGTATGCTTCGATACGTGAAAGCGACTCAGCCCCGCGTGAGTTACTAGGTAAATCCAGGGATCGTCGCCTTTACTTGCGAATAGACGGCCAACTCTCCCTGCGATTTTGACGGGACCTTTTCCTAGACCGCTTTTGTAAAGCCGTAGATCGTCAGCATCGATCAGATGCAACTCGGTGAAATCATTTGAAGGAGCCGCGACCACCAGCCAGGTTTTGCCCTCGAAGCGCTTAAAGACTGCTCCTCCCAAGGGTGTCTTCATGTCCATTTCGAAACTCGTAACCGGATTGGTAGTCAAGTCGAGGCATTCGAGCACACTCTTGTCGTACTCGATGCGCACCGCCCGACTTCCGTCCGGTGAAAAGACCTGGCAGGCCGGCATAGCATCCCAGGTCTTGGCTAGATGCAGCGACGGATGAACGGCAGGCTCAGGTACGACTGCGGGTTGTTCGTTTTCGCTTCGGGCTTGTTGATTTCGCGCAGCGTTCGGTTGGTTTCTAAGATTGCTCGGGGCCGGAGGCGAAGAAACTGCGTCTTCCGTTTGTTGGAAATCTTTTGGCTTAGCTCGATTTCCGGCTATCAGGTCCCAGGGATTTCCAATTCCCGTATCGATCACTGAAGAAGTTGCTTGCAAGACCAGCGTGACAATCGCAATCACGAGAACCCCGTAGAGGAACAACCGAGCCAGGGTTCGGTAGCTGCGATTACGAGCCTCTAACTCTTCGATTTGGCGGCGATGGGCCAGCGCTTCCGGCATGTCGTCGCGACGTCGATCAAGATCCGTGAGTGGCAGCGGATTAAGTTTTCCCTCGCCCGGTTTTCCATCCTTCGCCATCGCTGAGCCTTGCTGATAAGTTTGAGAGAGAATTGTTCTAGCGTTTCTTCGCCCGAGTCGAAAGTCATTCAGCGTCAACTTCTCTCAATCTTTACAAAGCGTTTCGAGTTGATGCCGAGTAGTCAGTCTAAACTGACGACGTAAAGCTCGATTTCTAGTTCGAAAAGGCAGAATTCGGATGCGTAACAGCTCCTCCGTTCAAGCGCAATCTTATCAGTTTCAGACGCTTCGAAGGTTCTTGAACACTTGCCGGATTGTGTTCAACCTGCAATTGATTGTGTTCGTATGGTGCTTCGGTCCTCAGGTGTTTGCCGACGATGGGAAACGTCCGAAGGTCTTCGTGGATATTCCGGACGTTATCACAGCTTTCGAGGAGACTGTCGCTAAAATTCGGTTTCCAGACGGAGCCGATGTGACCGCAAAGCTCTCTTTCGAGCTGCAAGGCGAACTCGAGATTAAAGGCGATGAGCTCCGTTGGATTCCCTCAAGCGCTTCGGTTGGCCAAACTGGATTGATAGTTCAAGCAAGAAACGAGGGAATCACGCATCAATGGCATAAGGTAATTTGCGTTCGCAGACCAACACTTTCGGTCGGCTTTACGATCACGGGCGGAATGCTCTCCGACGACGGTCGTCGAGGAGTAGTATGGGGTTCGCCTGGAACGCGCCCGCGCCCTCCGTTGCTTGAGCTAGCCGTGTTTGGGTGGACGCGCGATGGTGAAGTTGATGTCAATGCCTCAAGTCGAATTTCGACATCAATACTGAAGCATTCCGTTGTTCATTCGATTGCTTGTGCGGCTCTCTTCGGTGACCAAGTGTATGTCGTTTCGCAGCCGAGTGTGAGCAAGCCGGATGAGGACTGGACGCTGCAGGCATTTCGTTTGCCTGATTTTGAGAACGTTGCGACTCAATCGATCGGCAGCGGTGCCACTGAGTTGCGGATTATCGCCGGACGGTTCTTAGTGGCTGTAGGTGCCGATAAAAATGCTATTCTTCGTTTGCCCGATTTGCAGCCCCTACCAAGTGAGAAATTGTTTCATCCTGAGCAGAGCGGACGAGTGGGTAACTGTTGGTTACTGGATGGTCTGCTCTACGATGATGCTTTAAGCAAGCCGCAATTAATGGCTACTGTACGATTGCCAGAGCAAGAGAAACGCTCCATGCAACGCATCGAGCCCTTCCCCGGTTTGGTTTCTCGCACGGAAGGGGCGACGCTAGTAGTCATTGCCCCTGCCGCCGAAAAGCAGAGATTTGTGGAAGATGTCCATTCGATTCCTTCGTTCGATGTACTCGGCGATTTAGCCATCAATAATAACTCGTTGTTCTTGATGCAACCCGGAGCGCCGCAACTTATCCCAGCCGTCAACGTTGCGTACGCGCCCCTGCAAGCACCGCTGCCAGGCGAAGACATGTTGGCGCATTTGAGAACGAAGTACAATCTGTTGGATGTAGTGCCTCGGCGTGCGCTGGCCAGCCGCGGCGATGAAGCCCTGCTCGTCAGCACCGACGATATGAACTACTTCAAATCGACGAAGGCGACAACAGTCGAGCCACTACCGACGATGCAGTTCGAGCCGCGGCAATCAGTGTTTGCCTTTGGATTCGATCAGCCCCAGACTTTCCAGTATCATGCTGAGGGCGCAGTGAACTTTCAGCTCAGCATCGTCGGAGGCAACGAGTACCATGATCGACTGATGGAGATGGAGGCCAACGATGGTTCTTTCCGCATCGACCTGAGTGCTCTCGAAATGGAACTTCGCCACTTGGCTCGATCCCTTGTGCTGCCGGATCCGGTTCGAGGAGTCGCACGCACGGCCGCCGAGAGCGCACCAGATAAGCCAAGAAGCAAAGCGGCTGCCAAGCGACTGGAACTCAAGAAACAGCGCGACAGTTTAGAACTATACAAGCAACGCGTTTCCCCACTACTCAGCCGCTTGCGAGTGGAGACCGGGCAGCGAATCCCGTTGCCGCTGATTGTTTCCGTGATTGCCAACAACGCAGTCGGCGAGCGGTGTGCGATGCAGCATTCGGCTTTCGTGCTGGTGCCTCCTTCGTTCCTCAACGAACCGCCACAGCCGTCCGAGCCATCGAAGCCGTCCAGAAGCGCGCCCATTGTACGATTGCCAGATCTGATGGGTGGTGAAACAGTACAGAAAACGCTCTCGATACCGGACTTGCCCTCAGGAGGCAGCGGTAAATTGCACGCTCCGACCTTCATTGGCCCTGCGCTTTACACGGGGCTCTACTCGCCCACGATTTCCTGGAGAAAGGTAGAGAACGCAACCGCCTATCGGCTCGTCGTACAACACGAAGAGACCGGCAAAATCATCTTGGATACCTTGATTGGCGCCGATCCCGAGACAAATAATCCAAGCTTCGTGTACACCAACGAACCGCAACTCGGTGGTATGCATCGCTGTGTCTTAGGCAGCATCGACCGCTTTGGAGAAGTCGGGCAGTTCTGTGCACCGCGTCGCTTCTACTGTGGGCCGGGACAAGTTTTAGCGGCGGTCCCAAGTATTCCTGCGAATGCAGCGACAGGCGAGAGTAGCTGGGCCGTATTTGACGATCAAGGGCCGCACCTGGAAGCCAAAGGCGTTTGGCGATCGGTCAAGCATGACAAAGCGGTTGGAGGAGCATTAACTACTGCTCCAGGGGATGGTGAAAACATCGCGAAGTGGCATATTCCAGCGTCGGTTGGACGCTACGAAATCGAAGTGGCCTGGCCTGCGTCGGCAAACTTTGCCAAGGATGCTCGATTCACAGTACATGACGGTAACAACGGGCAGATCTTGAGCTCAACGGAGGTCGACTTGACAAAAGCCGCCGTTGGTGCAGTAGACACAGACGGACACACTTGGCAGAAGCTCAGCGTGGTCATCATTACGAGGGAAGGTATTGTAGTAGAAGTTTCCGACATCGCTGACGGCATCGTTGCTCTCGACGCAATCCGCATTCGCACAGCTCCCCCGAGGTATTAAACCGTACATCACGACAAGGATTAGAGAACAATGCACCAAGTTCGAAGAGAATGGCGACAGGGCAAAGTATCGGCGATCGTTATTGGCCTAATTGTAGCCTGCGCGGGTCTGTTGCTTTTTATGTTGGTCGGCGGTGTTGTTTTGATCCATCCCGCCATTCAGGCTGCCCGCGATGTGGCGAAATTGCAGGCCAGCAAGGAGTCGCTCAAGGTGATTGGAATTGCAGCTCACAAACACGAAAGCGCCTTTAAATTGCTTCCACCGATTAGATACGAAGGTGGCAATCCCGAGTTCGAGCCGATGAGTTGGCGGACCTCGTTGCTTCCCTTCTTGGACGAGGAGACCTTGTTCCAGTCCTACAACCAGCATGCTAAGTGGGATGACGAAGCGAATCGCGAAGTGGTTGCCACGCAAGTCAAGGCCTTCATTTCACCTTCGGCATCGCTTCCAAAAGAGAATAATCCGCGAGGGCTGGCAATGGTCGAAATGAATGAATTGATGCAGCTGGACTATCGTGGGCTCAGGCTTGGTTACTTTGTAGACGGAACAGCGAATACGATCTTTGCTGGCGAAATTAACAACGCCTATCCCGCGTGGGCCGACCCTGATTCCGTGCGCAGCCTGACGACGGGCTTGGGCTCTCGGCCCGATCAATTCGGAGGTCACGTTCGCAGTGGTCTGACAAATTTCCTGATGGTAGACGGCTCTGTGCGCCCCATCGCGCCTAATGTCGATCAAGCCGTCCTGGACGACTTGGCTACGCCCAATGGAGCCGCACCGCGCAGGCAAGCTAACGCGACTTCATCAGGAAACGCTGCTGCAGTCGCTGTTCCCGAACCCGAGTTTGCGACAGCAAAAAAGATCGAGGAACTCGAGAAAGAAGTCCATCGGCTGCAAGGCGTTCAACGGCAATACGACGACCTACAAGAGAAGAATTCAAAGCTTTTGCTTGCCGTGTCCGAACTGAAGGCCCAAGCCGATAGCTCGCAACGAACTGCGGAATTGGCGGAAGGGAAACTCGTTATGCTAATCAATCTTAGAAAGACTTACGAAGACTTGCGTCGAAAACTCGGTGAAACGCAGGAACCAGTTGGACCGATCACCGAGGAGCAATTGATCGCGGAGAATCGACGACTCTCGAAAGCTTGGAATGCTCTTGCACAAAAGCAGGCTGACGCCGAGAAAGCCGCTCTGGTTCGGAGGCTTGAAGCTGAGAAAAAGAAGACAGGTACCCTCGACAGCGAATCGCAGTTACTTCTCGACAAGCTCAGAAGAGCGCCGCGCGCAAAAAGCAGCTTTGAGAACTAGGCTCTGCTCGAACCAGAAGTATCTGCTATTGACCAAGGACTCGTTACAGGATGATTGATCCGGTCAACCTAGCTGGACAGTCAACCCGCCTGTGTTTCAGCTGCGAACCGCTGTTGCAATTTATCGTACCGCTCGATCAGCCGCACAAGTTCCGTAAGATTTGCAACTTCGCACTTGCGATATACTTTCGCGCGGCGCGATTCCACAGTGCGAACGCTGACACACAGCCGTTGAGCAATTTGCTGGTTGGAACTGCCTTGCAACACCAATTCCAGAACTAGGCGCTCGCCTGGATTGAGGCTGCCAAGTAAAGCCTGGCTATGTTCCCATTGTTGCCGGTGTTGATTGAGATCCACAGTATCGCGTTGTAGTTG
Source organism: Pirellulaceae bacterium (assembly GCA_041736515.1). Classification (GTDB taxonomy): domain Bacteria; phylum Planctomycetota; class Planctomycetia; order Pirellulales; family Pirellulaceae; genus Aureliella. The sequence continues at coordinate 508 of JBGSTP010000230.1, read as the reverse complement.
ACGCAAACCCGTTTCGAGCTCGCGCGGATTCGCGTCGTTGTCAAATACCCATTTTGCGCCGGACCTAATCAAGTTGGACACGGCTGACGCCGTACAACGCTGAACCATAAATGCCAAAACATCGTAGCGTAGTTGAGCTAACAAAGACTCAGACGTGCCGTTGCAATCACCAATGGTTGCCTCATCGAAAACCATTAATCGAGGTTCCCGGTGATTCGGGACTAGCTGCGTTAGTGAATCGTAGCAATGGATTGTAATGGAATGCTTTCCGCAAAGCGCAGACCATGCTTGTTGGCGAAGGGGATGCTTATCGTAAAGATGGAATTCCATGGGGGAGCGTTTCAAACTGCAAAGTATGAGGAATGCTGGGCGCTGACAGACCTATCACTCCAAGCCCGCAGGCCAAATCGCAAAACATGTGGAAATTACGGAAGTTTGCATGGGACACAGTGGCGCGCTGACTAACAGGTTGGTGTGACACTTTACTCATGAATCAGCCAAAGAAATG